>JBBQJK010000034.1:0-10515 GCA_038325835.1 Gammaproteobacteria bacterium | reverse complement strand
AGTGAGGACTTCGCCCTCGCCGATGATGAGCAGGGCAATCACCTCATGGCCCTCGGCGACACGGATACCCCGAACCCCGGCGGCAGTCCGGCCCATCGGCCGCACGTCGGATTCCTGGAAGCGAATCGCCTTGCCCGAACTGGCACACAGCATGATGTCGCACTCCCCGTCGGTGATCGCAACATCGACAAGGCGATCCCCCTCATGAAGCTCAATGGCGCGGATGCCAGCGGTGCGCGGCCGCGAAAAGGAATCCAGCGAGGTTTTCTTGACCGTGCCATCGCTGGTCGCCATAAAGATGAAGTTGTGGTCGGTGAATTGCCGGACCGGAAGCACCGCATTGATCCGCTCGTCCGGCTCCAGGGGGAGGAGGTTCACCATCGGGCGCCCGCGCGCTCCGGGGCCGGCCCGCGGCACTTCATAGACTTTCAGCCAGTAGACCTTGCCGGTGCTTGTGAAGCACAACAGGGTGTCGTGCGTATTGGCCACAAACAGCTTGTCGATGAAGTCCTCATCCTTGACCTTCGCTGCAGCGCGACCCTTGCCGCCCCGGCGCTGGACCTGGTAGTCGCTGACGCTCTGGGCCTTGGCATATCCGCCGTGAGACAAGGTCACGACGACGTCCTCTTCGGGAATCAGATCTTCCATCTCCAGGCTGGAGTGAACCTGGACAATCTCCGTGCGCCGGGCGTCGGCGTAGTTGTCCCGGATCTGGGTCAACTCGGCCCGGATAACGGCAATGAGCCGGTCCGGATCGGCCAGGATTTCACACAGCTCGCGGATCCTCGCCAGCAACTCCTGGTACTCGGCAATGATCTTGTCCTGCTCAAGGCCAGTCAGTCGCTGCAGCCGCAGATCGAGGATCGCCTGAGCCTGGACGACTGACAGCTTGTAGCCCTTTGGCCCCGGACCGAAGTCCGTTGCCGCGCCTTCCGGTCGGGTAGACACATTGCCGGCGCGGGCAAGCATGTCCGTGACCGCACCCGGAGACCAGTACCGCCCGGTAAGAGCTTCGCGAGCTTCTGGCGGGGTCGGTGATGCCTTGATCACCGCAATCACCTCGTCGATGTTCGCTAGCGCGACCGCCTGGCCCTCCAGTATGTGGGCGCGATCGCGGGTCTTACGGAGGTCAAAGATAGTGCGTCGGGTAACCACTTCCCGGCGGTGACGAACAAAACACTCAAGGAGGCCCTTGAGATCGAACAACCTGGGCTGACCGTCTCGCAGGGCAACCATGTTGATGCCAAAGACGGTCTCCAGCGGCGTCTGTTTGTAGAGGTTGTTCAGGACTACGTCGCTGGACTCCCCCCGCCGCAACTCGATGACGACGCGCATGCCGTCCTTGTCGGACTCATCCCGGAGTTCGCTGATACCCTCCAGTTTCTTCTCCCGGACCAGCTCTGCGATTTTCTCGATGAGCCTCGCCTTGTTTACCTGGTACGGAAGCTCGGTAATGATGAGCGCCTCCCGGCCCCGGGAGTCAATCTCCTCGACGTGGGTCCGCGCCCGGATATGCACCCGGCCGCGACCCGTCGTGTAAGCCGCATGGATCCCCTGCGAACCGTTGATGATCCCTGAGGTCGGGAAATCCGGACCGGGCATGATCGCCATCAGCTCAGCCACGGTGAGCTCGGGGTCATCGATCAGCGCAAGCGTCGCTGTAATGGTCTCGCCAAGGTTGTGCGGCGGTATATTGGTGGCCATGCCAACGGCAATACCTGACGAGCCGTTTATCAGCAGGTTGGGAATCCTGGCAGGCATGACTGATGGCTCGGTTTCGGAGCCATCATAGTTGGGCACGAAGTCGACCGTATCCTTGTCCAGGTCTGCCAGCAGCTCACTGGCAATGCGCGTCATCCGAACTTCCGTGTAGCGCATGGCAGCTGGCGCATCGCCGTCTACGGAACCGAAATTGCCCTGCCCGTCAACGAGCAGGTACCGCAGCGAGAAGGGCTGCGCCATGCGGACGATCGCGTCGTACACCGCCGTGTCACCGTGGGGATGATATTTACCAATGACGTCGCCGACCACGCGGGCCGACTTTTTGTAAGCCTTGGTGTGGTCGTTACCCAGCTCCCGCATCGCGTGCAGGACGCGGCGATGGACGGGCTTTAGCCCATCCCGCACGTCGGGCAGCGCCCGGCCCACAATGACGCTCATGGCGTAGTCCAGATAGGACTGACGCATCTCGTCTTCGAGGTTTACTGGGAGAATTTCCTTGGCGACTTCAGCCATCGATCTCGAAGTTTCCGCATTAATGCGCACCCCTGAACGGCAAGGTCCGCACTGGAAATTCCAGCGCGGACATCGGCTTCAACAGGCGCGGCAGTGTTAATTACCGGGTCGTCAGAATGGTTCTGAATTCAGCCGTTTATGTTAGCACGGTTCAGCCCGTAACCGGACCAGCGGGGCGAACGGAGATCAGGCATTATCTCCCTGCCGAAAGCCCTGAATGTACCCTGCCGACTCCATCATTAGCGCCCGCTGGATTGTCCCCATCGAACCCTTCGGGGTTGTATTGGAGGACCATGCCGTCGTGGTCCGGGATCAACGGATTCTGGCTATTCTGCCCAAGGCCGACGCACTGGCCACCTACCCTTCCGCGTCCCACTTCCACCGACCAACCCATGTGTTGCTGCCAGGCCTAATCAACGCCCATACGCATGCGGCGATGACCCTCTTCCGGGGAATGGCGGATGACCTGCCCCTGGACACCTGGCTGAATCAGCACATCTGGCCCGCCGAAGCGCGCTGGGTCTCTGGAGACTTCGTCCGGGATGGCACTGAATTGGCGCTACTGGAGATGCTTCAGGGAGGAACCACGACCTGTGGCGACATGTACTTCTTCCCGGATACCGTTGCCCGGGCCGTCGCGGATAGCGGGATGCGCGCCTCGGTCGGCATGATCGTCCTGGAGCATCCGACGGTATGGGCAGCATCGGCGGACGAGTACCTCAGCAAGGGTCTGGTGGTACGTGATCAGTTCAAGGGCCATCCCCGTGTCTCGATGATGTTTGCGCCGCATGCCCCGTACACCGTTACTGACGGTACGTTTGAGAAAATTCGCGTGCTCGCGGATGAACTTGATGTGCCGGTTCAGATGCACGTGCACGAAACGGCTGGCGAGGTTGCCAACAGTGAACTGGAGTTTCGGTGCCGGCCGCTGCAACGACTTGGCGCACTGGGCATGCTCACCCCGCTACTGGCAGCTGTGCACATGACTCAACTGGAGGCAGAGGAGATCGACATGCTGGCTGCGCGCGGCGTCAGCGTCGTGCACTGCCCGGAGTCCAATCTGAAGCTCGCGAGTGGTCTGTGCCCGCTGTCGAAACTGCTTGCATCCGGAGTCAACGTAGCCCTGGGCACCGATGGTGCCGCCAGCAACAACGACCTGGACATGTTTGGCGAGATGCGCACTGCGGCCTTACTGGCCAAGGGCGTCGCGCAACGGGCAGACGTGGTAAATGCCGCCGAAGTGCTGCGCATGGCCACTCTGAATGGCGCCCGGGCGTTAGGTCTGGGCGACCGCGTGGGTTCATTGGAGCCGGGCAAGGAAGCTGACCTGATCTGCGTAGACCTCTCCCGCCCTGCCAGCCAGCCTGTTTTTTCACCCATCTCGCAGTTGGTCTACACCACCTCCCGGGACCAGGTCACAGACGTCTGGATTGCCGGCCAGCAGCTGCTTGAAGCCGGCAGACCCCTGGTCGCCGATAGTGAGGCGATCCTGGCGCGAGCCTCAGCCTGGGCCGACAAACTTCGGAGCGGTCGTGGCTAGGGTACCAAACAGCAACGCAGCCGAGATCGCACATTTTAGCCGGCTGGCCAGTCGCTGGTGGGACCCGGATGGCGAGTTCAGGACACTCCACGATCTGAATCCAGTTCGGGTCGCCTGGATAGCGGAAGTTGCAGGGCTGGCGGGCAAGCGAATTGTCGACGTGGGTTGCGGCGGCGGTTTGCTCTCCGAGGCCATGGCACGCCAGGGGGGCCATGTTACGGGCCTGGATATGTCGGCGGAGTCGCTGGCCATTGCGCGGCTGCACCTGAGCGAGTCTGCCTCGCTCAGCATTGAGTATTGCGAATCAACGGCGGAGGAGCTGGCACTCCAGTCGCCAGCAGCCTACGATCTGGTGACTTGCATGGAGTTGCTGGAGCATGTCCCGGATCCCGGCCAGCTCGTCAAAGCCTGTGCGCAACTGGTCAAGCCGGGCGGCAGCGTGCTCTTCTCGACGCTTAACAGGACGCCACAGGCGTTTGCCCTGGCCATAGTGGGTGCTGAGTACCTGACTCGCCTCGTGCCACGCGGGACACACCGCTATGCCCAGCTGATCAGACCGTCGGAGCTCGATGCCTGGGGACGCCAGTGCGGCCTGCAGCTCGCCTCGCTACGGGGCGGGTCGTACAATCCGGCAAGTCGGGTTTTCAGGTTTACCTCTGGTACAGCAGTAAACTACTTTGCTCACTTTAGGTTGGCCACACCGCTATGACCCGTTGGGCAGAGCACTCCCCACCGGATGCAGTCCTTTTTGATCTCGATGGCACCTTGCTGGACACAGCCGCCGACATGATCGGCGCCCTGAACGCGATCTGTGCCGAGGAAGGCAGGAACCCGGTCGCCTACGAGCAGGCAAGAAGCTACGTCTCAAACGGTGCCGTGGGACTTCTGAGACTCGCATTCCCTGGCTTTGACCCCGCCGTTGATGGGGACCTGCAGCGTCGCTACCTGAACCGGTACGCCGAACGGCTGGCTGTCGAAACGCGGCTGTTTCCCGATCTCGGCACGCTGCTCGATCGCCTCGATGCGGTCGCGGTACCCTGGGGCGTAGTGACCAACAAGCCGGCGCACCTTACCGACCCGTTGATGACGGCCATGGGGCTTCACCTCCGCTCGGCGTGCACGGTCAGCGGCGACACCCTCCCCGAACGAAAACCACATCCGAGACCCGTGCTCTTTGCCCTGGAACGCCTCGGAGCCAACCCCGCCAGATCCGTTTACGTGGGGGACGCACGTCGCGATATCGAGTCTGGCAGGGCTGCGGGCACCACGACTGTCGCGGTGCGCTACGGCTATGTGGAGCCGGGACAGGATCCTGGAACCTGGGGAGCTGACTATGTCCTGAACACCACCATGGAACTACTGTCCCTGCTGAAAGGTGCTGATTAGAAGATGCTATCCGCTACCGCGAAGGCACACCAGGCAGTGCCGGATGAGTTAAAAGATCGGGTCATTCTCATCACAGGCGCGGGCGATGGGATCGGGCGGGCTGCCGCTCTGGCCTGCGCGCGGCACGGAGCCACCGTGATTCTGCTCGGCCGAACCCAGTCGAAACTCGAAGTCCTCTGTGACGAGATAACAGCGGCTGACTGGCCCAAGCCGGCGATCTGCGTCCTCGATCTTGCTCGCGCGGACGGGCCGGGTTACTTCCAGCTGGCAGAACAGATCGCAGACACCTGGGGGCGGCTTGACGGCCTGCTGCACAATGCAGGCATGCTGGGACAGCGAGCACCTATTGAACACTATGACATCGGCATCTGGCACCAGGTCATACACCTGAATCTGAATGTGCCCTTTATCCTTACGCAGGTCCTCATGCCAGTTCTGCGTAAATCCCCCGACGCTTCTGTCGTGTTCACCAGCAGCGGGGTCGGCAGGCAAGGCCGGGCGTACTGGGGTGCTTACGCAGCATCGAAGTTTGGCGTGGAGGGCCTGTCGCAGACCCTCGCTGATGAACTGAAGACCGAGGGCACAATCCGGGTCAATTGCATCAACCCCGGCGGCGCCCGGACCCGAATGCGGGCGGCTGCCTATCCAGGGGAAGATCCCGCTTCAAGACCGGAGCCTGCGACGTTGATGGCCCCCTACCTGTGGCTGCTGGGACCAGCCAGCAAAGGCGTAACGGGTAAATCCCTGGACTGTCAGTAGCGCGGGGCGCTGTCAGGCTCCGCCTCGCGCAACCCCGCCGCCACGTAGAGCGCGTCCAACTCCTTGTCTTTCAGAAGCCGATGATGACCTGGACGGAGAGACCGTGGCAGTTCTACGGGACCATACCGAACCCTGATTAGCCGGCTGACCCGGCACTCCACGGCTTCCCATACCCGTCTGACCAGCCGGTTACGCCCCTCACTCACGACCACATGCAGCCACTGATTTGAGCCATCCCCGCCAGTCGGCTCCACACTGTCAAACCTTGCAACACCGTCCTCAAGAGGGATGCCCTCGCGAACTCGTTGGAGGGTGGCGTCGCTGACAGTGCCCTGTACCCTGACCGCGTACTCGCGTTCGATTTCCCGGGACGGGTGCATGAGGGCGTTGGCAAGCCCACCGTCGGTGGTGAGTAGCAGCAGACCGGACGTTGCCAGATCCAGGCGCCCTACATTGATCCACCGACTACCCTGCAGGGGCGGTAATCGATCAAACACCGTAGGACGACCTTCGGGATCACTTCGAGTGCAGACCTCGCCGGATGGCTTGTGATAGAGGAGCACCCGAGGCGACGGGCGGGTCTTCCGCAGAGCCGGGATCTGGCGGCCATCAATGAGGATCTTCTCGCGCCCTGAGACCTTCTGGCCCAGGGTTGCCACATTGCCGTTGATGGTGATCCGGCCCAGGCGAATCCACTGCTCGATCTCACGTCGCGAACCAACGCCAGCACCCGCAAGGACCTTTTGCAGGCGCTCCGTGCCAGTCGAAGGACTCACAATGAAGCGATCAGCGAATCTTCAGCGGCACGACGTTCGAGCCCGATTCCGCGCTGGGCACTTCACCACTGGCATCAACATAGTTGCGGGCATCCGAGATCCGGGTCACCGTTGCCAGCTCGGCATCAGACTCGTCGCCATCGGCGTCGTAGGCATCGGGATCCAGCCGGACAAGCAGTGGCGCACCTGCTCCAGCGGGCAGCGATTCCGCGTCGGTAAGTTCCAGTTGCGCCGTAAACGCCTCAAGATCCTTGAGCTCTGCCAACGGCGGCAGGTCGTCCAGCTTCTTCAAGCCAAAGTAATCGAGGAACTCCCGGGTGGTGGCGTAGATGGCGGGTTTACCTGGCACGTCCCGAAACCCGACTACGCGGATCCAGGATCGCTCGAGGAGGGAGCGCATGATATTGGTTGTGACGCCAACGCCGCGGATGTCCTCGACGTCACCCCGGGTGACTGGCTGCCGGTAGGCAATGATGGCGAGGGTTTCCATCAGTGCCCGGGAGTAGCGCGGTGCCCGCTCCTCCCACAGACGTGCGAGCCAGCCCGACATGCTGCTGCGAATCTGCACCCTGAATCCGCTGGCCACCTCCTCAATAGCGATCCCGCGACTGACGTAATCCTCCTGCAGGCTGACAATGGCTGCCCGCAACTCATCCTTGCCTGGCGGGTGATCATCACCGAACAGTGACTGCAACCCGTTGAGATCCAGCGGCCGACCTGCGGCAAGCAGGGCGGCCTCGACGATGTACTTGAGCTGATGGTTGTCCATATCTGCCTGTTCGCGGAACTTGGGTTAGGCCGGAAGCGTGGAGCCGCCGGCAGCAAAAGTCTCCAGGCCCGTCTCGCGAGGCAACTGGACTGCGGCAGCCCGCACGTGAATGGGCGCGTAGGGCTCAGTCTGCACTACCTCGATAAGGGACTCCTTAAGGAGCTCAAGGAGCGCGAGGAATGTCACGGTAACCCCCATGCGCCCTTCCTGCGGATCGAAGAGCTCACGGAACTCCGCGAAGGACTCTTTCTGCACCTTCAGCAGGACCTCGGACATCCGCTGTCGCACGGAGAGCGGTTCCCGCCGGATGTGGTGGTGGGCGAGCATCTCGGCCCGCGTCACTACGTCCCTGAACGCCAGCAAGAGCTCCTTCAGCGTGAGATCCGGCAGGCGCGTCACGACGGTCCGATCGACAACTGCAGCATTCGCCTGGAAAAAGTCCCGCTCCAGCCGCGGCACTCCATCCAGCGCGGTCGCCGCCTGCTTGTACCTCTCGTACTCCTGCAGGCGCCGGACGAGCTCGGCGCGAGGATCGGCTTCGTCGTCTTCCACAGCACCGATGCGTGGCAGGAGCATCCGTGACTTGATCTCGGCCAGCATGGCGGCCATGAGCAGATACTCACCCGCCAGCTCAAGGTGGAGATTCTTCATCAGGTCGATGTACTGAACATATTGAGTCGTGATTTCAGCGACCGGAATATTCAGGATGTCGAGGTTTTGCCGCCTGATCAGGTAAAGGAGGAGATCAAGTGGCCCCTCAAAGGCTTCGAGAAACACCTCGAGTGCAAATGGCGGGATGTAGAGATCCTGTGGCAACTGGGTTACCGGCTCACCGGCGATCAGCGCAAAGGGCATTTCTGCCTGGGCTGGATTACCACCAGCCTCCTCGGCTGTCAGAACGGGGCTGCGGGGCGCCTCGGCATCGTGCACCACCAGCAGTCGGGGTGGCGACGAAGTGTCCTGTTCTGCTGCGGTCATGAGTGAGGTTCGTCCTGGTTCAGAGGCCAGCGAAAGAGAAAAATAGAGCCGTTACCGACTGCACCAACGGCGAGATAATCCGGCCAAGTATTCCCAGCGATAGAAGCCCGATGACGATTATAAGACCATAGGGTTCCAGGGCATCGAGCCTGCTTCCGAGCCCTTCCGGCACGAGTCCGCGGAGTACCCGACCGCCGTCCAGAGGCGGAATAGGCAAAAGATTAAATACAGCCAGTAAGACGTTGAAGCTAATGCCAATCTGCGCCATTGAGAGCAGAAAACGCCGGGCACCTGACAGTGGGGCTGGCGCGCTCCACCCCAGCACGCTAACCAGCACCACAACCCAAAAAAGAGCCATCAGCAGGTTACTGGCCGGACCTGCCACTGCCACCAGGACCATGTGGGACTTCGGGTTCCGCAGGTTCCGCGCATTCACCGGTACGGGCTTGGCCCAGCCAAAGGGGGGCAGGTTCAGGAAGGTCAGCACCAGCGGGACGGCCACGGAGCCAATCGGATCGATGTGCTTGATGGGATTCAGGGTCAGGCGCCCCAGGAGCTCGGCCGTTCGATCACCAAACTGCCGGGCCGCCCAGCCATGGGCGACCTCGTGAAGTGTGATGGCGAACAACACCGGGATGATGGCTGCTGAGAGCAGCTGAATCGACGCAGCAACATCCATGTCAGGCATGGGCGCGAGTATACGGGGGTGCGCGTAGGTGCGCCCCTACTCAAGGCCTCTGGTATCGCCCCTCCCCCGGCGAATGATGATGGGGTAGTCCCCCGTGACGTCAACGACAGTCGTCGGCTCGATGCCGCAGCCCCCGCTATCGATCAGCAAATCGATCTGGCCGGCAAGCGTAGCTCTGATCTCCTCAGGATCGGACAAAGGCACGTCATATCCGGGCAGCAGGAGCGTGGAACTCATGAGTGGCTCACCAAGCGCTTCGAGTAGTGCGAGGGGCACTGGATGATCCGGGACGCGGATGCCAATGGTCTGCCGTTTCGGATTCTGCAGGCGACGGGGCACCTCCCGCGTTGCCTTGAGGATGAAGGTGTAGGGTCCGGGCGTGTGGGCCTTGAGCAGGCGATAGCACCAGTTCTCCACATTCGCATAGATCGCGATCTCGGAGAGGTCCCGGCACACCAGGGTGAAGTTATGGTCCTTGCCGATCGAGCGAATCCGCTGCAGTCGTCCTGCAGCTTCCCGATCCCCAAGGTGCCAGCCAAACGCGTAGCAGGAATCGGTCGGATAGACCATCAGTCCATCGCGTCGGAGAATCTCAACCGATTGCTGAATTAGCCGGCGCTGGGGATTAACGGGATGGATGTGAAAGCATTGAGTCATGCTTCCATTCTAGCGGCACAGCGCGGACTCCCCCGGGACCCCTTCGATGCGTATCATGTACGGCCTGACCCTCGCGACATCCCGTGAATGCAGGCTGTAGTCGACTTCTTACCGCTCCTGGCCTTTGCAGTGGCCTATTGGCTGGGTGATATGCACACCGCGATCGCTACGATCATGGTCGCTATCTCCCTGCAGGTGCTGGTCACCTGGGTCGTCAAGCGCGCCGTAAGCCGCATGCTGCTGGCCTCCGCCGTACTGGTGGTGGTCCTCGGTGGAATCAGTCTGTTACTGAACAATGACCTCGTTTTCAAGTGGAAACCAACGGTACTGAACTGGGTTTTCGCCGCGGTTTTTCTGGGCAGTCGGTACGTTGGTGACCGGACGATTGCGCAACGCATCCTTGAGTCGGTCTCGAAGGGTGAATTCCAGCTCTCGCAGACGGACTGGCGGCGGCTGAACCTGATGTGGGTTGGCTTTTTTCTGGTTTCCGGCGCGGCGAACATCTTCGTGGCCTATCGGTTCAGCGAACCCGTGTGGGTTAACTTCAAGCTGTTCGGACTCACGGGTATGACACTGGTGTTCGCCGTGATCCAGGGGCTATGGCTGAGCAAGCGCACGCAGGGTGAGACTTAGGTGCTGTACGCCATTGCAGGCACCGATGCCCCCGACAGTCTGCCCGGACGACTCGCCGCACGAGCAGCCCATCTGTCGAGAGTCACCCTGCTCA
>JBBQJK010000033.1:0-10619 GCA_038325835.1 Gammaproteobacteria bacterium | reverse complement strand
TCTGCGTATCGGTGGGCTGCGGGGGCGCTGCCTGTAACGGTGGTTTTGTTGAGGTTGGCGACCACGCTGGGGGCTGGGTGTAAGTTTTTTAAAAGCCCGGCGGCGCGGGCCCCACGCTGCCCCAACGACCGTGGCGGCCGGGGCTTCGGGCTGGCACACTGAGTGATCACGGGGTTTGAAGTTCCTGTACCCCCCGATCTCCTGGCTGTTGTTCACCTCTCCCATGCATCGAACCCTCTTCGACACCCCGGTGGTCAACACCGTCTTGCGCGCTGGCTCTCGCGCCTTCCTCAAACTCAATGGCTGGACTGTCGAAGGGCATTTGCCGCCCGGCGCCGCCAAGAGCGTGTTGATCGCCGCGCCCCACACCAGCAACTGGGACTTGCCCTACACGCTGATGGTGGCCTTCGTGCTGCGCCTGAACATCTACTGGATGGGCAAGCACACCCTGTTCCGCTGGCCCTTCGGCTCGGTGATGCGCTGGCTGGGGGGCATTGCAGTCAACCGCGACACGAGCAGCAACGTGGTGGCCGCGTCGGCGCAGGCCATCGTCAGCGCCGATGGACCGCTGCAACTGGTGGTGCCACCCGAAGGCACACGCGGCAAGACGCGACAGTGGAGGACGGGCTTCTACTTCATCGCGCTGGAGGCCAAGGTGCCCATCGTGCTGGCCTACCTGGACTACCACCGCAAAGTCGGCGGCCTGGGCCCGCTGTTCACCCCCAGCGGCGACGTGGAGGCCGACATGGCGGCGATCAAGCGCTTCTACGCACCCATCAAGGGGCGTAACGCGGCGCAGTTCGAGGCCGGTTGATCGTGGGACTTCTGATCAGCGGCGCCGATCAGAAGTTGATGACCTGCGAAGGCTGGCCGTGGCGGCCAGCATGGCTTGTGCCTTTTCTGCGGTGGCGCGGTCGGTTGCGGAGAGCCACCAGGGCATTTCCCCCGGCGAGCACTCCGCAACGCGACTGTCCTGCTGATGCGCTCAGCGAACTCCGGCGAACAAGCGGATGTCAGCCCGGGTCGACTGGGCCAGCCTGACCGGATCCACCACTTCGGTTTTCAGGGCACGCACCTTGGCAGTCCTGGTGGCCACGCAGGTGGATCTGGCGAGTACCACACCATCCGTCCCCCGTGCCTCCAGGAGGAGATCATAGGGATACAGGGCCACAATGCTCCGATCCCGCCACGGGATTACCGCCGCTGGCCAGCCTCCTGCCCGAGACTCCGGGGCCACTCTCAAGGGTATTGCATCGTGATCGCTGGCGGGAGCGATCTCGCCGATAAACGCCGCCACGCAGGCGTCCACCACCCTGGTCTTCAAGGTCGATACCACGCTTTCACCCTGGACAAGAACCTCGTCGGCCGCCAGCCCTGACGTGCCTGCCAGTACAACAAGTAACGCGCCAATAGCCCCGCTGATCCGCTTGTTCATTGACTTATTCCTCAGTTTTCCGTGAATCATTTGCTGAAGGTGGCTTGGCTCTGGGTTCCACCCGCGTCGGCCGTCGAGTATCGAGTAGGCCGTCGCGAAAGGACTCCACATCGCTGACGGGAAACGTAGTGCGTTCAGCTGTGGCTGTCTGTACCGTCCCTGTCATTCAAGCGAAAAATGTCCAGTAACCGGAAGTGTCCAGTGGTTGACAGATCAGGCGCGAATTTTTCCGCACGCTTGCCGTGTCAGTCACCGGAGTCCGGGACCGGGCGCGTTTAAGCCGGCACCGATGACTGTCAGGCCGTGGGGTACCGCAGAATATTTTCCCGATAAGGGGCTGCCGCGTGAAAATCTGCAGGACGATCTTGCGAAATAGCGAGGTGTTCCGGAACCTCGATGACGCCGCGCTCGACTGGCTGTCAGAAGTGGCGGTCCGGCGCGGTTACCAGCGAGGGTTGCTGGTATTCAGTCAGGGGGACTGCGGCAATTCGTTGTACGGGGTCATCACCGGAATGGTGCAGGTCTTTGATTGCACGATGGACGGTCATGAAGTCATCATTGACACGAGAGGCCCCAGCCACTGCTTCGGTGACCTGTCCTTGCTGGATGGCCAGCCACGCTGTGCGAGCGCGCGGGCGGCTACGGACTCGGAACTGTTCGTGATCTGCGGGAATCATGTCCTGGAGCTGTTGGCGAACAACCGGTCCTTCTCCATGGACATGCTCGTGCTCCTGGCCAGGCGGCTGCGGTGGGCCACCGAACTGGTCCGGCGGGAGTATGCGTGCCGCCACGGGTCTGCGCGACTGGCGCATCGCCTGCTGCAGCAGGTCCATGACCATGGCGTGAGTAGCGGCCCAGGCCAGGTATTGCTCACGTCCCAGGGAGACCTGGCCAAGCAGGCGTGCCTCTCCCGGCAGGTGGTCAACCATTACCTGCGGGCCTGGCAGGACCGCGGGTTGATCAGCATCACGCGCGGCCAGTTGATCATCCGGGAGCCCCTGACCCTGGCCTCAATCGCCGAGGGGCGGGTCAGTCTGGACCGTGCGGACGCCGTCCTGGGGCAAGGCATTTCAAACACCCCGTGAGCTGAGTCTGCCAAACTTCAGCAATGAGGGCGTTTGAGTTTCTCCTACCCGAAGGCGCAGGTGGACGCGTTGGTCCTGAGGGCCCGCCGCACGCTGAGCATCCGCAGTTGCCAGCAGCGGGTACCACCATCGGGCGTGCCCGGCTTCGGGGCGGTCGTGCAACATGACCCCGCGGAAACAACGCCAAAACCCTGATCAGGCGCCGGGACGAGGCGCGTTCGCGAGCATCGTCTGGCCGGCGGTCGTCGACACCGGCCCGGCCGGGATGCGTGATCTTCTCAAGCTGCTCGACTACTCCCAGTTACTCCCAGGCGAGGAGCTGCGGGAGTACCAGATGAGCCAGCTCAAGGCCGTGGTGCGCCCTTCGGCCTCGCCCACGAAGGCGTTGGCAATCTCGATCGTCGAGCGTTCGGGATTCGGAATCTCCGCCGAGGGCGGTCGAGGGGCCATGTTCCACAGGGTGAGCACCCGCAATGCGCCGGGCAGGTCGTCCTGCCGCATCTTTCGCACCTGACAAACGCTGGAAACCGGGTGGGATCACCAGGCAGGGCCTTTGTCCAGTTTGTTGCAGCCGCTGTAAAACACCCAGATAGAGCGTCCCCTACTCCGTTCCGGTCGATACGCCAAAGTCACCCTTCAGGGCTTGCCGCCCGGCCGGCCGAGTCTGCCAGCCCGGAACCCCGCCCGTCACACTCCCTGGTTGCTTCCCGGGTCTTCCAGGCTCTGACTCGACCAGCACCCAGGTCAGGGTCAGACAACAGGTTCGAGAGTGTTCGCTGGCGGACTGGGTCGCAGCATGCGGGCGCGCGGCAGGTATTGCGCCTGCGCGCCGCGCTGTACGCGCTTGGCGGCCAGTCGGCCGGCGCGGCGCAGGGCGCGGCCGATCAGCGTCAACAGGTCGCTGTCCCGATCTTCGACGATGGCTGACGGCCCGTTGGTCATGTGCACCAGTACCCGGCACTGTTTATCAACGCCGCCGCGAGTGCCGTTGATGTCGGTCAGGCGGACTTCAACGCGCGCCACGTGCGGGTGCAGTCGCGCCAGGGCGAAGGTGGCACGACGCCGGATTTGCTCGCGGTGCTCGGGGGCCAGGGTCAGGCGGGACGTCTGAATGTCGATCTGCATGGCGGTCTCCTATGAATCGGGGCGGATGTCGGGTGCAATGTAGGGCTGGTCACACTTCACGTAAATGCGACATTCGTCCAGGTTGACTTCGACAAACCCGTAGCACCAGACAGGCGTTCAGGGCGAGATCGAGGCACTTTCAACAATGCGCGCTGATCGAGTTTGACCACGGGAAGCAAGAGTGCTCGATCCGGAAATATACTGGGTAAGCTCGTCAATCATATGTTGCTTATCTTTGACCAAGACGCTGGTTATATGGTTCTGGCAAAGCAGAGCGATTGGTTGTGAATCAACCAGGACTGGCAGGTTGCGAAGATTCTTCTCCGACATGACAATCAGGCACTCTTCGAGTGAATACTCTGGGGTCACGTACAGCACTTCACGAGTCATATGGGTCTCAATGCTTTGCTCGATATAGATTGCATGTCTGGCGTTGGCTGACATTTTTAAAAAGTCCCGGTCTGAGAAAATGCCACTGACCGAGCCACGATCAACCACCAATACAGCACCCGAGTCATATGCCCACATCTGTTCGACCGCTTTGAAAACAGACGTTTGTGGAGTTACAACTGGGAATCGCGTCAAATCCAGCTGCTTCATCAAGTCATTCACCAGTCGTTTCATGAATCCTCCTATGAAGGGAGAGTCGGTACGGTGCTTCGCAACGGCGTGGGCCTGCGGCGGCCAGAACTCCCGGCCGTGCGGTGTGTGACAGCCTCGTTCTGGACAGCATCCGCAGGATGCACTCCGCGCGCTGTCGCCTGCAGCCGAAGTTGGGCCGCTGCGAGACTGATGAATGGCAGTGTGGGTCCGGTCGCCTGACGGCGACGGCTGGGCAGGCGCTGCAGCGTCCGGGCCACGCTGGCCGGCGTGCCCAGATCGCTCCAGCCACAGGCGGCAACGGGCAGCAGCCGCAGGCGATGCTCGGCGCCAGTCAGCACATGCCGCGAGAAGTCGATGTCTGGCAGGTCGTCGTAGACTCGGCGGAGTCCATGCCCGTTACCCGAGCGGTCTCCGCGGATGGCGTCGATCATGGCCAGCACCACTTCGGGGTAGTTGTTGGCATAGAGGTCCAGAAGGGTCTGGCCTTCCGCCGCCATGATGAAGCTGTTCCATAGGGCGCCTGACTGGCACAGGGACGCCGCGAGCGGTGCGGGCGGCTTCTCGACAAAGCTCGCCACGCTGAACAGCTCCGGGCCGACCGCCGGGCCGGGCTGGATGTAGCCAAGCTCTGGGTCCGCCTCCTCCGGCGTGATTCCGAGCAGAAGCAGGTGGTCAGAATCGCCGGCGATCGCGCGCAGCGCGTACCGCATGCTCTGGACCAGCACCTGCTCATCGAGCACGAAGTGATCCGACGGCATAATGAGAATCCGTGCGGTTGGATCCTGGTCAAGTACCTGCAGCACCGGCATCGCGATGCCGGTGGCGGTACCGCGATTGCGCGGCTGCACGACCAGGTTACGTTCCGGCAGGATCCCCTTCAGCAGTTTCCACCACTGCCGGTGGCTCTCGGCCACGATGCAGACAATGTGCTCTTCGTTCGTAACCGCCAGGGCCCGATCCAGCGTTTCCTCGAGCAGCGTCTGCCCGCCGCTCAGCGAACAGAACTGCTTGGGCACCGCGACCCCGGTAGCATCCGTCGTCAGCGAGTGGAGACGGCTGCCGTCGCCCGCCGCCAGCACAATGACCCAATGTTCCCCTCGCGCACTCATGTTCGTTCCCCTGTGGTAATGATTTTTCGGTCGGACACCTGAATGTTGATCAGCATGGCGGACTCCTGCGCATGGGGGTGGATTCAGTGCCTTAAGTTAGGGACAGGAACACTTCGCGTAAATGCGTTTTTAGTACACACTCACTTCGCGTAAACCGCAGTATTCAGCCCCACCCTGGAGTCGAGGATGAACTTCAAACACCTACACTACTTCTGGGTCGCCGCCAAGGCGGGTGGCATCGTGCGCGCCGGAGAACAACTGAACATTTCGCCGCAGACGCTGTCTGGCCAGATCAAGCTTCTCGAGGCGCGTGTAGGCCGCAAGCTCTTTCGCAAGAGCGGCCGGCAACTCGAGTTGACTGACGACGGCCGCATGGCGCTTGCTTATGCCGACGAGATTTTCGCGCTCGGCGGCGAACTGGAAGAAAGTTTGCGGGGCGCGACGAGCGGCCCGCGAGCGCTGGACTTTCGGGTAGGCGTGGCCGACTCAGTGCCGAAATCCCTCACGTGTCGGCTGCTCGGACCCGCGCTCGCCCTGCCCGGGGAAGTTCGCCTGATCTGCCACGAAGGCAAGCTGCCCGATCTGCTGGCGCAACTCGCGGTGCACCGACTCGACCTGGTGTTGGCCGACGCGCCGCTGCCGCGCGCTTCAGGTGTGAAGGCGTTTAACCACGCACTCGGCAGCACGGCGATGAGCTTTCTCTGCACGCCCGCCCTGCGCGAATCGCTGAAGGGGCGCTTTCCGGAATGTCTGAGCGGCGCGCCCCTGCTGGTGCCGGGCAGTGCCAGTGCGCTGCGCAAGCGACTGGACGCCTGGCTGGCCGAACACCGGCTGCACCCGCGCATCGTCGGCGAGTTCGACGACGCGGCGCTGATGAAGGCCTTCGGCCGCGAAGGGCGCGGCGTGTTCCCCACCCCCTCCGTGCTCGAACGCGAGACCGCGGCGCAATACGGCGCGCACGTGCTTGGCCGGAGCGATGAGCTGATCGAGGAGTTCTACGCCATTTCAGCCGAGCGCCGCATCACACACCCCTGCGTCGTGGCGATCACCCAGGCGGCGCGTGATACGCTGTTTCGAAGCTGAGATCAAACTGGCCTTCAAGCAGAGGCGAGTTCGCCAAGCGTCACCACGCAGGGGTGATGTGTGAAAAACGGCCAGCCAGTACGTGCGCGCTGGCAACCAGCAGAACCAGCGAGTGGCTTTGTACGGCCACAACTCGCGTCATGGTGGTCGCTTCGGATGGGTATCTGCAGGGGCAAGCCCGGCACGAGGATTGCAGCGGCCACAGCGGCAGCAATGGTCGGGTCGACAATGGCTTTCTCACTTTTTTTATTCGCGTAAGTTGTGAAACCGGGATCACTTGCTTATCGAGGACGCCAGCCTTGCCTCTCTGCCAGGCCCGCTCGACTTCCAGGGCCATAAACGAATGATCAGAACCTTGTTCCCGTTATGGCGGCATCAGCATGGGGGCCATCATCGTCGCTCTCCAGCCATCTGGATACGTAATCCAGCCAGCCCCCATCAGGCGAGGCGACAACCCCATGTATACCAAGCGCGTCGGCAGCCAGCACATTGTGCGGCTGATCGTCGACGAACAGCACATTTTGCCCGGCGACCCCATGCCGGACGACAGGATCGAAGGCAGCAGCCTCCGGCTTCACAAACCCGGTCTTGTCGGAAATCAAAAACCTTTCGAACCGTTCCGTGATCCCAAAGGCGTTGAGTCGCGGCAGGAGCCAGGCACTGCGGTGATTACTCAGCAACCAGAGCTGGGCCTTGATTGACCAGTCTGCGATGTATGCCGCGGCCGGGCCAGGACGATAACTGGCATCCAGGCATCGACGCATCTGCGCAGCGTCGACCGGCCGGCCGGCCAGGGCGTTCCACAGAGGTTCGTCCTCGATCAGGCCGCGCCACGCCTGCTCACGCAAGCCTGATTCCCAGCGTGCCTCGATGTCCGTGTGTGAAAGCTGGTAATCATTGGCGAAGTTGGCCAGAAATCGCTTGATCGGGGCGTCGAACACCACGCCCTGGCCGTCCAGCACAAGCAGCTTGTTCCTTCTGCCACTCATTGGAACGCCCGATCGACTATTTCCTTGACGATGAGTTGGGTGAGGTCTTTGTCGGTACCAATATCAAATTCAGGGATGCCAGCGCGCGTCGCCAGGCCCCGCATCGTGTCTTGCAGGCTTCGAATGACCTCGAAACGGGCAATGTGCCGACTACCGTCGCGGCGAGGCTCAGTCACCTGCCGGTGCAGAAGCCGCCGGCTGTGGAGGTCCCGGTCGTTCAGCACCAGTAGGACCTCAACGACGATAGGATTCTCCGGCAGCGGTGCAAGTGCCGCGCTGAGACTGCCGGGCAAAAGATGTACGCCTTCGAACAGCGCATTCTTGCCCTCGGTGACGCAACGCCGCGCAACCGCAGCGCTTGCCGCTACCACGGCCCTTGCCTGCCGTTCATAAGTGGCGGCCTGCGATTCACCAGCGGACGTTGCGACGGCTTCGTATGACGACACGTGCAGCTCAGGCAGCACCGACGCCGGAATCACCGTCCGTAGCACCTCGCGCAACGCATCCGTAGTAACCACCTGATTAATGTTCAGGCGAAGTGCCAGCCGTGTCGCCACTGTGGACTTGCCAACACCGCTGGCGCCCAGCAGTGAAAGGATGATCGGGCGGCCGATCTGCCGCGCTTTCTGCCACATGAGGTAGCGGTCGGCATAGGACTGCGACAGGTGTGCGGCTATTTTCTCCGCAGTCAAAAGCGTCAGCGCCGGGCCACTGATCTGGCTGATACGTTGCTCGACCAGGTGCCGCTGCACCGCTTCGGCGATATCATAGGCGTGCGGCGTCTCGGCGCCAGTAGCCAGAATACTGGTGGCGAGAAGTCCTTTGGAAAAGGGCAGCTCGTTGTTGTCGCGGTCGACGACCGTGTAGTCGCGGAATGCGCCTTCAACCATAAGATCTTTCGGCATGCTTCCTCTGCTCCAGGTAATCGCTGCCGGATGGCCGCAAGAAGGGACAATTTAGCGCACCGGCAAACAGGCGGTATATCTGCGATGGACACACAGCACGATTTCACATTCCAGCCGCTTCGCGCGCCTGTAAAGATCATACCGATAAACTACCACCATGCCACAAGCCCACACACCGCTTTCCACAATCGAACTGACCGGCATCAAGCACGCCACATCGGGGGTTGAAAACCCCGGGCTGGCCGTTTTGATCTGCCTCACGTCGCTCAGCGCCTCGCGTTTTGGCATCGTCGTCAGCGAGAAAGCCGCGGCCCAGATGATCTCGATTCTGGGGGCAGAACACTGCGCGCGGGCATTCCACAGTGAGGTGTCTGGATAAACGTTACGGTGCCGAGCCGGTCCAGCTCGCATACGAGGCGCCCTGGGGAACGATCACACCAGTGCCATGTCTCATCGTCGCCAGATCGCACACGGGAGAGCAGCAATGATTACGTTCTTGATGTTTGCCGGGGGGCTGGTGTTGCTCATCGGCGGCGCCGAGGCGCTGGTGCGAGGTGCTGGCAAGCTGGCCGTGTCGATGGGCATCTCGCCGCTGGTAGTCGGATTGACCGTGGTGTCGTTTGGCACGTCGTCTCCCGAGATGGCAGTGTCCGTGCAGTCGGCGCTGGGAGGCAAGGTTGACCTCGCAATCGGCAACGTGGTCGGCTCCAACATCTTTAACGTGTGGTTCATTCTCGGTGCGTGTGCCCTCATCGCGCCGCTGATGATCAACCGTCAGATCATCCGTCAGGAAGTGCCGATCATGATCGCCGCAACTCTGCTGGTGGTCGGCTTCATGTGGAACGGCGAGATTTCGCGGCTGGAAGCGGCGGGCATGTTCGCGCTGTTGATCGCCTACACCGCGTTTCTGGTGATCCAGTCGCGGAACGAAAAGAAGAATAACGCTGCAGAGGTCGCCGAGCTGGATCTGACCAGTGTCTGGGATCGCCATTGGTCTGTGCAAGTGGTGCTGATCGCCGTCGGCCTGTTTCTGCTGGTGCAGGGCTCCAACTGGTTGGTCGAGGCAGCGATTGTTTTTGCGAACAGCATGGGAGTTTCGGAACTGGTGATCGGGCTCACCATCATTGCGGCCGGCACCTCGATGCCGGAAGTGGCGACATCGATCCTGGCAACGATTCGGAGTCAGCGCGATATTGCGGTCGGTAATGTCATCGGTAGCAGTACCTTCAACATACTGGGTGTGCTGGGATTGACGGGTATCGTCGCGCCAGCCAGCCTGATCGTTGCGCCATCGGTTCTGACCTTTGATATGTGGGTCATGCTGGCCGTGGCGGTCGCCTGTCTGCCGATGTTTTTCAGTGGTCGTGAGATCGCGCGCTGGGAGGGGGGTGTGTTTCTCGGTTATTACTGCGCTTACACGGCGTATTTGATCCTGATGTCTCGGGAACACGATGCCTTGCCGATGTTCAGCAATGTCATGCTGCTCTTTGTGGTTCCGATTACACTGGTCACCATCGTCGCGAGTTTGATCAAGCGGCGACCTCAGCCCGATTGCGTAGGGTGACTTCGACCAGCTTGCGGAGATCGTCGACAAGCTCGACGTGATCTGCGATGTGCCGGCCTCAATCCAGGCCGCAGAGTGCTGCTGGAAAAGCTCTAACGTGCCCGAATGGCGGGCGCGAGGGTAACCAGGAGCTCAGTCATGCCCGAGAACATCCTTCGTCTTCCTGTGGCAAAAGGCCCGCATTGGCTTGTCCCGCTCTTCGAATGAGCCGCGTCTTGTGCATGGAAATCCCCAAACCGTCGGCGCCCCGCCAACTTGGGTAGAGTCTAGACAGGGTTTATGAGTCGCTTCGGTGTCGTCGGTCACGGGCTCGCGACAAGCGCTTGCTCCGGGTACCGCAGGAAGATTGCTGCCAGGCTCTTTCAGTTCCGCCTGTACTCAAAGTACGAAACT
The DNA here is from genome assembly GCA_038325835.1 of Gammaproteobacteria bacterium. Lineage (GTDB taxonomy): Bacteria > Pseudomonadota > Gammaproteobacteria > Steroidobacterales > SHZI01. The sequence continues at coordinate 328 of JBBQJK010000033.1, read as the reverse complement.
GGGGGCGCAGTAGTGGTTGGGTCGACATCACATCGTAGAGAGGCGTCAGCCGAAATCCGCCGCCGGGATGGAGGAACACGCTGAAATTCTTGGCGTGCCCGTCCTTAGCACCGAGATTAACAGCCTCTAACCGACCTCAGCATTATGAGGGCGACCGGGCTGAGCTAAGCGATTGATTCGTAGACCACGGAAGCGGCCGGCGCCCGTTGGCAGTTTATATGCGGTGATATGTGGTTATAGGGATCTCCGACAAAATCTCCACAGTCACGCGATGGTTGCAGTTTGTCAGGCCGCAGTCAGCCGGACCCTGGTGACATTCTTCAGTTTG
>JBBQJK010000032.1:0-10670 GCA_038325835.1 Gammaproteobacteria bacterium | reverse complement strand
GGGGCCAGCACGCCGCTACCCTCCAGGGTAAGGGCGGTGACATCGGCGGTCTCGAGGGCAGAAAGCGCTGTCATTGAGCGGGCTTTCAGGTAGCACCCCCGGACACCGGTACGCTGTTGGTACGTGTGGTCCAGGCCGCCGAGAAGGCCCGCCAGTGACTGGCCTCGGTCGCCGCAAGAAAACGCTGGACACGGGCCAGTTCGTCGGCGAGTCCCTGCTGATCGAGCTGTCCGCGCATGAACTGGAAGCGCAGCCAGATCAGGTAGGTGTTCATCACATCCGTCTCACAGTAGTCCCTGATCGCCCCTATCTCACCCTTCAGCCAGGTATCCCAGACCTGATCACCGCCGAAGCCGAGCTTGCCCGGAAAGCCCAGCAACGTGGCAACATCATTGAGGCTGGCACGGGACCTGCCCTGCCAGGCCGAGAGCACGTCCATCAGGTCCAGGTGCCGCCAGTGAAAACGACTCAGGTAGTTGTTGAAGCGAAAGCTATTCTCGTTCTCGCCCATCTCCCAGTACCGGGGGGCCTGGACGCCATGGAGGAGCGCCCGGTAGTGCAGCACAGGCAGATCGAAGCCGCTGCCGTTCCAGGAAATCAGGTCGGGCGTGTGCTTCTCAAGAGCCTCGTAGAACCTGGCCACGAGGTCGCTCTCCGGACTGTCCGGTTCGCCAAGGCTCATGACCTTCAGTCCATCCCGGTGCCGCCAGACTACCGAGATGGCGACCACGCGGTGCTGATGAAGTGGCAGAAAATCTGAACCGGTTTCCTGAAGGCGGTGAAACGTCATCGCCTTGGCAACGTCCTCGTCGGGCAGACCCTCAAGCCCGAAGAGCCGCCGTCCCAGCTCCACGTCAGGAATCGTCTCGATATCGAAAACCAGTGCGCGCATGACTTAAGACTGCCTCATCAACTCAGTGCGGTGGTGATTTCATCAGGATGGCGACGGCGACAACAAGTCCGGCCTCGTCGGACAGTGTAATGTGCCCGGCCCCGACACCGAAGGTCCGGCAGACCTCCTCACCCCGCTTGGAAAAAATGATCTCCGGCTTGCCCCGGGGATCGTGCACCACACCAGAATCCCGGAGCCACATCCCGCTGGCGAAACCGGTCCCGAGTGCTTTAACGATGGCCTCCTTTGCAGCGAAACGCATGCTGAGAAAGCGTACGGGGTTTTTGCTCCTGCCGAAGTCCTGCAACTCTTCCGGCATGAGCAGGTGCCTGACGAAGCGGTCCCCAAACCGCTCGTAGACTGACGCTACCCGCTCGACCTTGAGGATGTCGGTCCCGACACCAAAAATCATGTCGACCGGGCATCCCGCAGCAGGTTCTTCATGTCCGCCACGGCAGCTGCCAGTCCGGTGAACAGGGCCCGGGCCACAATGGCATGACCGATATTCAGTTCGACGATTTCCGGAATGGCGGCGATGGGTCCGACGTTGTGGTAGTTGAGACCATGACCCGCATGAACCTCAAGGCCAGCGCTCGCGGCCAGGCGCGCTGCCTGGGCAATCCGGTAGATCTCCGCAGCCCGCTGCTCGCTGGTCGTCGCATCGGCATAACCACCGGTGTGCAGCTCGATGACCGGCGCACCGGTGCGGACGGCGGCGTCGATCTGGCGCTCGTCGGCGTCGATAAACAGGCCGGACCTGATCCCGTGGGCGCGGAACTGGCTACAGGCATCCGCCACGGCGGCGAAGTGTCGCTGAACATCCAGACCGCCCTCCGTGGTGAGCTCGGCCCGGCGCTCCGGGACCAGACAGCAGTCTGCAGGCCGGAGCCGGCAAGCGATGGCAATGATGTCCGGGGATACGGCGAGCTCCAGGTTCATCCGGGTCTGCAGCAGTGACTGAAGGAGAGGCAGATCCGCGTCCTGGATGTGCCGCCTGTCCTCCCGCAGGTGGACGGTAATGCTGTCTGCGCCGGCCTGCTCGGCCAGCAGGGCTGCCTGCACCGGGTCCGGATAGCGCGTGCCCCGGGCCTGGCGGAGCGTGGCGATGTGGTCAACATTAATGCCGAGGAGGAGGCTGGGCAGACGAATGCTCATGATGGCCGTTATTCTAGCGAGGCTTGCCTGGCGACGCTCGCCTAGCGGCGCATGGCCGCCATAACCTCCCGGGTTTTCAGGGTCCGGCCATCCAGATAGTGGGCGAGGACCGCGCGGAACAGTCTCTTGGCCAGCCTCAGAATGACCGGCGAGGAGAAATCACCCCGACCGATGGCGCGCAACTCAGTGCCAGTGAACGTGAGCCCCTCCCCCCCCGCCGCAGCCGGGACCGGCCCCTGCTCAAGTCGATACTCGTAGACCCCGGCCGGATCCAGTGGAACATCGTTGAGCACGTCGTGGTCCAGGTTCAACCCGTAGCCCACCTCTGCCAGTAACTGGAACTCAAAGCGCCGCAGGGCCGGCTCCGGATCGCCACCGGCGCGCAGATCTGCCAGCGCCTGGGAGTAGGCGATGAAGAGGCCTGGGTGGGGATCACCACGGCGCACAAAATTGAGTATAAGTTCGTTGAGGTAGAACCCACCCATCAGGGCCAGCCCGCTGAGGGCGGGCGCAAAACTGGCAGGCTCGGCGCTGCGAAGCGTATAGAGGGAACCCCGCCCCACCCAGGAAAGGCGCACGGGCAGGAAAGGCTGGAGGACGCTGCGCCAGCGCGATGTCGGGCGGCGGGCACCCCGGGCAACGAGTCCCACGCGCCCGTGCTGGGCTCCAAGGGCCTCCAGAATCTGGCTCGTTTCCTGGTAGGGCCAGGCATGCAGAACGTAGGAATCCTCGTGGTCAGCACCGCTGGTGCTACCGCTCATGAGTTGGATTCGAAACCGAACTGCTGCAGGGCCCGGGCGCTGTCAGCCCAGTTGGTTTTCACCTTCACATGGGTCTCGAGATGGAATCGAAGCCCGAAGATTTTCTCAAGTTCTAGTCGCGCGGCAGTCCCTACGTCCCGGATCGTCGCGCCACCCTTGCCCACGACAATGCCCTTGTGGGACTCCCTGTCAGCCCAGATTACGGCGTCGGCGAGCACGACACCGGGCTTCTCCTCGAGGGCCAGTATCTCCACGGCAAGGCCATAGGGCACCTCCTGCCGCAGGGCGATGAGGAGCTTCTCGCGAAGCATTTCGGCCACCCGGAAGGCCATGCTCCGGTTGGTAGTCGCATCGAGGGGGTACAGCGGCGGGCCTGCTGGCAGCAAGTCGGTGACCTGCTCCAGCAACCGGTCCAGGTTGTCCGAGTTGGCGGCCGATACAGGCACAATGGCGTGGAACGCGGCGCGCTTCTCGCAGGCCAGCAGGTACGGCAGCAGGGCTGACTTTGGCCGCACCAGATCGACCTTGTTGACCGCGAGAATCACAGGAATCTTGGCGGCGAGCGCATGCTCCAGCACGAAAGAGTCCGCAGCCTTCCAGGCTCCGGCCTCCACGACGAAGAGCGCCACTTCGGCGCCGACCAGAGCACCCTCGACTGCCCGGTTCATGGCCCGGTTCAACAGGTTGCGCTGGCGCGTGTGCAGACCGGGCGTGTCGACGAACAGTACTTGGGAAGCCGGTCGCGTCAGCACCCCCATGATCGCGTGGCGGGTAGTCTGCGGGCGCGGCGTGACGATGCTGATTTTGCGCCCTACGAGCGCATTCACGAGTGTGGACTTGCCCACGTTGGGGCGGCCCACGATTGCCACAAAACCAGTCCGGAAGTTCTCAGGCATCGTCGGTCAGTGCGAGCAGCGCCTTCTCCGCTGCCTGCTGCTCGGCTGCGCGGCGGCTTGCGCCCTCGCCACGGACCTCCAGGCCCGGCGTGGCAAGCCGGCAGACCACAGCGAAATGCTGGGCGTGGGCAGAACCGCTGATCTGCTCGACGTCGTAAATGGGCAAAGGGTGACCCTCGGCCTGCAGCATCTCCTGCAGGCGGGTCTTTGGGTCGCGGAGTTCTTCATCGACTTGCAGTGCAGCCAGGCGGGGTCCGAGCACCCTGAGGATGGACGACTGCGTGGCAACCCAGCCACCGTCCAGGAAGACCGCTCCAAAGACCGCTTCCAGGGCGTTGGCCAGAATAGAGCCCCGGCGATGGCCGCCGGCGCGCAACTCACCACCACCGAGTCTGACCAGGTCGCCGAGCGCCAGCTGCCGAGCCAGTTCTTCCAGCGTTTCGCGACGGACCAACCGGGCGCGTAGCCTGCTCAGAGTGCCTTCATCGGCGCCGGGGTGCGCCCCATACACCGCCTCAGCCATTACCAGTCCAAGCACAGCGTCCCCAAGAAACTCAAGCCGCTCGTTGTTACCGCCACTGACGCTCCGGTGGGTCAGAGCCTGCTCCAGCAGTCCTTCGTCCTGAAATCGGTATCCTAATGCGCCGGCGGCCCAATCGGCCGGCTGGCTCACTTCTGGATCTCGACCGAGTTGTTGAAGCTGGCCACCAGCGAGATATTGGCAATAAATGGCACGCTGTCCTCGTAGTCGACCTCAACGCGAAAGCCATCCTCAGTTTTTGTCACCACGAAATCCTGTCGCTTGGGATAGTCGACACTATTCACGTCCAGCCGCTTGCCAATCGCCGCCATGAGCCGCACCGGGTTAGCCCCGTTGCCGTCATTCTCGGACTTGAGATCGGCCATCAAGTCCCGAATGGTCAGTTGCGTCATGTAAAGCGGAAAAAGCCGGATCCCGCCGTACCCAACCAGCCCGACCAGCGCTGCGATGAGAAGGAACCCAATCGCCGTTATACCCTGTTGCTGTTGCCGCATGCTGCACCCCTCGATTGATCAGTGTCCCAGACGAAGTCGCTTCAGTTTATCCCGCGTCCAATCCGACTCCAGCGTGGCATGTTGGGAATATCCCAGTTCATCCAGATGCGCACTGCTTTGCCCACGATATTTCCATCCGGGACCATACCGACGCCGTCGTAACGGCTGTCGCGGCTGTTATCCCGATTGTCGCCCATCATGAAGTAGTGGCCGGCAGGGACGATGAATGTCCCATTTATACTGCTGCGTCCGGGCATGAACAACACATCGTGCTCGTGTTCGCCTAACCGCTCACGGGCCTGGACCGATCCGGGCTGATCGCCCACCAGATAGGGAACCGGAACAGTCACCGCTACTGATTGCCCGTTGACGAATATCTGGTTGTTCAGATAGGTCACCGAGTCACCTGGCAGACCGACCAGTCGTTTGATGTAGTTTATCGAGGGGTCCGAAGGCAGTCGGAAAACCACCACGTCACCCCGTCCGGGTGAGCCCAGATCAACGACCTTGTTGTTGAGGACCGGGAGCCGCAGGCCGTAGGTATACTTGTTCACGAAGATGAAGTCGCCCGTCACCAACGTCGGCATCATCGACGCCGACGGGATCCTGAAGGGCTCAAACAGGAAGGACCGGATCAACAGGACGACGAGCAGAATCGGAAAGAAGGACCTGGCGTATTCGACGATGACCGGCTCCGGCCCAGTCTCAGGGGAGCCCAGCGAGAGGCGCCAGGCGCTGTGACCAGCCCAGATCAGACCGGTGACTCCGGTTGCAACAACCAGAATTAGAGCAAAATCCACGGGCTATCCCAGTTCGTGAAAACCGCTCTAGGGTATCACGCAGGCTAGGAGCGGCCTCAGGAGGCAGAGGGCAGGCACGCGAGAAGTGCGTCACGGTCCAGGCGGGCAACGCTGATCTCCCGACCCTCGGCGCACAAGACTGGCACCCTCTGCCCGTAGGCCAATCGCCAGTCCTCCCGACTGTCCGTATCAACGACGCGGATCGTCGCTCGATCCCGGCATAGGGGGACCAGTTCTTCCAGCATCAGTTCACAGAGATGACAGCCACGGCGGCTGTAAACGACCAGTTCGAGCACCAGGCTAGGGTCCGGGCGTGCGGGCCGGCCGGATGGACCGGGCGATGGCCTTAACGGTGTCCAACGGGACCTCGCCCACGGCTGTGATCATATGGATGCTCAAGTCTGTGGTGTAAGCGTTCGCGGCACCCATCCGTGACGGCCCTTCGCCCCGCTCTGCCGCCGCAACGCCAGACTCGATGAATACCGACACACTCGCTACGCCGTCCGAGTACACCAGTTGCTCCAGGACATCCGTGCCCTTGTCCGCCTTTTCAGACCGCACGGCCCTGAGACTGAAGCCAGGAGGGAGAGCCAAAGCACGCCACTTCCCCTGATTCGCCAGCGGCGCAGCCACTGGACCGGTCGCCGCCGGGGACCGCTGCCACGTGTAGCTGTCGAGTTTCGCTGACGACTGGACTGCCGACGCGGGAATTCGCTCTGGCAGGCTGATCTCGGAAAACAGCAACTGTTCGACCACCACGCCATCGCGATCAGCGATCTGGATCTTCAAGGGAATGCCGGTCTCCTGATCCAGCCAGACCCGATAGCCAAAGCGCCAAGTGTCGGTGGGCTGAACCGTGACGAGGCGGGCGGTTCGTCCCACCAGCTTGCCTGCGGTGGCAATCGTCAACTTGTAGTACCGATCGTCGAAGCGCGAGCCACCCAACTGCTGCCGAATTGGACTCATTCCGACGGCCTTCTCGCCCCTGGCGCCGACCATGACGGCTTGCTCGTCCGGCAGGATGAAAATGACCTCTTCTTCCTGCCGGATGATCTCGCGGCCGACGTCATCCATGGCCGTAATGCGCTCGGTCGGCATCCCGTTCTCAACCCGATGCACGATCCGCATGACCGCCACATCCGCTCCCTGCGACTGGATCAGGGTGCCCTCATAGTTCAGGGTCTCGAGCGCCTGCCCCATCCGCTCCAGCCAGCCCCGGGCATCGTCAGTACCCAGGGCGGGTCCTGCCACCACTGCGGTGGCGATCAAGACCATCGCCCGGATGCGCTGGCGGATCCTCATCGGGGAGAGGCGTCCGCTGCCCGGAGAGCCACAAAATTCGGCCGGCCATTGATGATGTGGCTCTCGGTAACCCTGGCGGACAAGAGGCCCGAGTACTCACCGTGATGGACCAGATAGTTCGTCATGCGCCGTGTAGACAGCGATGCCTTCTGCAGGCTAGCCGGAGCCGCTGTCTGGGTCGACGCGTGGGCCGACGCCTGCATTCGCTCAGCGCCAGGACGTAACGGCGGGGTCTGAACAACGGCCACCAGAACCGCCACGAGAGCGATTCCGGCTGCCATTGCGTAGGGCAGCGCCCTGCCCTTTCGCGCTGGTGCTGGCAGTGGCGTCGCGCTACCGGGTGCCCCCACGGCTGCCCGGACACGACCGGCCAGCTGCAGTGCCGCCTCCTCATCGGAGATCTGGCCCGCCACAACCGCTGTGCGGTCCCGAAGGCAGCTCCCAATCAGGCCGTAGCGGGCGAGCCGGGCGGCGCCTTCCGGCGACTGCACCAGACGAGCGACGAAGAACTCCTGTTCGACCTCCGGCAGCTCGTCATCCAGCCAGGCTGACAGCTGCTCATCGAGGCGCGAATTGTGCTCCGGTCCAGTCCTCATGGGCATCTCTCTCTCACGCAATTGCGAAGTCTCTGGAGGATATCGTTGACGGTCAATTTTCTGTCAGTGGCCGGATGGCGATATCGATGGTTTCCCGGGCGCGAAAGATTCGCGAGCGGACCGTGCCAACCGGACAATCCATGGCCACTGCAATCTCCTCGTAGCTGAGGCCCTCGATTTCACGCAGCAGGATCGCCGTTCGCAGTTCTTCCGGAAGCTCCGCAAGAGCCCGCTCCACGGTCTGCCGCAACTCCTCCTGCATGGCAAGGCCCTCGGGGTCGTCCTCCTCCCTGAGGCGAGGATTACGCTCTGCGCTGTCCGGATCCTGGGAATCGAGCTCGTACTCGACCGGCTTCCGCTGCATTGCAACCAGGTGATTCTTCGCCGTGTTGATGGCGATCCGGTAGAGCCATGTGTAGAACGCGCTCTCGCCGCGAAATGCAGGCAGGGCCCGATAGGCCTTGACGAAAGCCTCCTGGGAAACATCGAGAGCTTCAGTCTGGTCCCGGACGTAGCGCATGATGAGCTTCAGGATCTTCTGCTGATACTTGAGCACCAGCAGGTCGAAAGCGCCCCGATCACCTTTCTGGGCTCGCTCTACGAGAAGCTGGTCGCCGCCTGTCACTGCCATGCTTGCTGTCCTGTGTCGGATGGCGAGCGCTGGCAAGCTACAGGCGAGTAGACAGGTCTACCCCCGGAAAGTTCGCCCCGCATGCCGGGCCTTGCCCACTAGGGCGTCGCGCCCGAGGTGCAGATCACCCGTTGCCGGGCATGGAGCAGCGCAGCGCCACCGGCCATTCTACGTTAAAAGGTCTGGTCGGACCTGCGTGCCGTGCAGAGGCGCCGCGGGGTCCGAGCCGTGCCTCAGGCGGACCTGCAGGCGGCGCCACACGTCCGGTGGCACCTGGTCGCGAAACAGGATCGCCTGGGCCGGTCGTCCCGACTGGCAGACAAAACCGAGACCAATCACGAGTCCGGGCACTGCCCACCAACGGGCCAGGGCGGCGGTCAACAGCGCTTCCGGCTCCCCTGCGCGTCCGAGGCAAAACTGGCCCGCCACCGAGAGGTGAATGCGGGCTGCATAGCCTTGGCAGCCCGGCCACGCGCGCCACACCTCCCAAAGCCCCCCGACAAGGACCAGCAGCACTGCCAAAACCCGGTGTTGCCCGGCCGGGAACCCCAGACTGACCCCGATCAGGGCCAGGAGGGTGACGCACCCGCCAAGCGCCACGACCCGCCAGCAACCGCGGCGGTCAATGTCGAGACTGAGCAAGAAGCCGTTGGATGACATCGTTGAGCGCAGGATCCTCGGCGATCATGCGGCCAGCGAGCAAGTCGACAATCTCGGGATCCTGTGCGGAAAGGAGCAGTTCAAACCCTGCCTGTACAGCAGGGGCCGCCGACGGAAACTCCCGCTCCAGAAAGCGCGACAGCAGGACGTCCAGCTCCCGCATTCCCCGGCGACAGCTCCAACGCAGGCGGGCGAGACGAGTGGCGTCCAAGACCGGCGGCGCTAGAGACGACGCTCGGCGAGCAGGCGCTTGGTGGCCGCAATCGCCTTCGCCGGATTCAGATCCTTGGGACAGGCGTTCGTGCAGTTCATGATGGTATGGCAGCGGTACAGCCGGAACGGATCCTCGAGATCATCGAGGCGCGACCCCGTGGCCTCATCCCGCGTATCGACCAGCCAGCGGTAGGCTGCCAGCAGCGCAGCGGGACCCAGAAACCGATCGCTGTTCCACCAGTAGCTCGGGCAACTGGTCGAACAGCAGGCGCAGAGAATGCAGGCCGACGGGCTGTTGATCAGTTCCTGATCTTCCTTGGACTGCAGCCGCTCCCGGTCAGGCGGGGGTGGTGGGGTCCGGGTCTGCAGCCAAGGCTTGATCGACGCGTACTGGGCGTAGAAATTGGTGAGGTCTGGCACCAGATCCTTCACTACCGGCAGGTGCGGCAGCGGATAAATCTTCACGTCCCCCTGGATATCCGCGACAGACTGGATGCAGGCCAGGGTATTCACCCCGTCGATATTCATCGCGCAGGATCCGCAGATTCCTTCCCGGCAGGAACGGCGAAACGTGAGCGTCGAATCGATCTCGTTCTTGATCTTGATCAGGACATCCAGAACCATCGGGCCGCAGCGGCTGGTGTCCACGGCATACGTATCGACCCGCGGATTCTCTCCGGTTTCGGGGTCGTACCGGTAAATCTGGAACTGGCGCACCTTGCCCGGCGCAGAGGCATTGCCAGGGGCATGGTGGGTCTTGCCCTTCGCAACGCGGGATTTGGCAGGGAGACGAAATTCAGCCATGGCTAACTTGAACCCTCCTTTGGCGCTAGTACGTTCGCGCCTTTGGCGCGATCGTCTCTACATCGTCGGTAAGAGTCTGGAGTTTGACCGGTCGGAAATCGAGGCGAACCTGCCCCGCATCATCCATCCAGGCCAGCGTGTGCTTTAGCCATTGCGCATCGTCCCGGGCGGGAAAATCTTCCCGGGCATGGGCGCCCCGGCTCTCGTGGCGGCGAGCAGCCCCGGTGATGGTCACCATGGCCTGGGCGAGCAGGTTATCGAGTTCCAGTGTCTCCATGAGATCCGTATTCCAGATCAGACTGCGATCCATGACCCGTACATCACCGAAGGAGGCAGAGCACTTGCGCAGCGCCTCGATGCCGGTCTCCAAGGAGTCGCCTGTGCGGAACACGGCGGCATGCGCCTGCATGATCCGCTGCATCTCCAGCCGGATCTCGGCGGTGCCTCGCGTGCCCTGCGCATGGCGCAGCCGGTCCAGACGCGTGACGGCCAGGTCGGAGGAGTCAGCGCTCAGGGCCTTCTGACGAGCGCCACCGACCACCATTTCGGCGCACCGCTGGGCGGCAGACCGGCCAAAGACCACCAGGTCGAGGAGTGAGTTGGACCCGAGCCGATTGGCGCCATGGACGGACACGCAGGCAGCCTCGCCGATTGCCATCAGGCCCGGCACCAGGGATTCCGGGTTGCCATTCTCAAGCGTCACGACCTCGCCGTGCAAGTTGGTAGGGACACCACCCATGTTGTAGTGGACGGTCGGCAGCACGGGAATGGGTTCCCGCGTGACGTCTATTCCGGCAAAAATACGCGCAGTCTCGGCAATCCCTGGCAGCCGCTCCTGGATGACACCAGGGCCTAGATGCTCAAGATGTAGAAATATGTGGTCCTTATCGGGCCCGACGCCACGGCCTTCCCTGATCTCGATCGT
>JBBQJK010000031.1:0-10826 GCA_038325835.1 Gammaproteobacteria bacterium | reverse complement strand
AACTTGCAGAGGGCCCTGACCGTGCCCGAGGCCCCGTCCCAGGACTCGGCGAGGTGGGGCGTCACGCGGATCACGGCGACGGCCGGGTTCTCGGGCCCGCCGCCAAAGTACCGTTCAGCGTCGGCGGTCCAGAGGTCGCGTCGCATGTGGCTATCCTGGGCTACGGTCGCGTAGCCGGACACCGACACGTAGTCCTGCGTCCCCGGTGCGGAGAACGACAGATTGACCTCGGGACTACAGCGGATGTCAGCCACGGACTCCGAGTTAAGCCACGCCAGGAATTGGAATTCACCGGCCCCCTGATCGGACCGGAGGGTCATCGGGCGGGACCGCAGGTGGATCTTGTCCCAAGTCACGAGCATGCAGATTTTGACGTCCTGGGCCAGGTCCCAAACCGCCTTTTGCGGTGTTTCGTCGGCGGTTTCCCGCGCGGCCTTGGCGCTGTGATTCATGGCTGTCATCCTGCTTGATGAGGGAAGAAAAAACGTGAGGCACCGGTGCCCGCCTAGCCCGCTTGCGCGGTGTCGATCATCTGGCGGGCGTCGTAAAGGGTGGTGTTGGAGCTGTCCGCGTCTCGCGCCGGCCACGGCCGGTACTGAAGCCGCCTGGACCAATGATCACATCGTGTCCTCGTTGAGCGGCCCGCCTTCTGATCGACGATTCGAGTGTCTGCCGGCCGGAACACGGCGGAAAGTGCTGGACTGCGCAAAGGCGTGTAGGCCGATGCCGACTTTTACCGGGGGTCCGGGTAGAAATGCCGCGGTGTCTGCCGGTGCCGGGGTGCGCTGGTCCGTCGCTTACTCCCGCCCTGTAATTTCCGCCGGACCTACTGCCCCTGGCCAAGGGCGAACCCACGCTCACCATCGAAGGTGCACAGATTCTCGGTCTTGATGACGTCCACGTCCTTCGCGGCCAGCGCCTGCATCAGCTCGACAATGTCGTGGTTGGTCACGACATGCCGCGTTTCCGTGCCCACCGGCTGCCCCATGAAGCGGCAGCGCCAGTGGTCGGTACAAAACGTTTCGGGGAATCCCCCGGGCCAGACCTTGACGCCGCGGTTGGTGATCATCTGCAGCTTGCAAGCCGGTGTGGACAGCGCACTGAGCAGGCCCGCCAGATAGTCCGGTGTTACGCCTGCCGCATGCACAAAGATGTCGACGCCGACCACCTCCTTCGTCGCCGGGGGCGAGCGCACATACAGCGGCGCGCGGGTCTTGGGCGCGACGTCGGCGTTTTCATAGGCAGCCGACTTGAAGTGCTGTGGCTTCTGGCCCAGGCGCGCCACCACGGCGTCACCAAAACCAACCGTGCCGACGCGCTGTCGCGTGTGTTCACCGGCCAGATCGGCGGTATGCACACCGTCTTCGATAGTCCGCAACCACGCGTTGTGAACCTTGCTGGCCACGTCAGCCTGCCGGATATGCACCAGCATCATCACAGCGGCCAGCAGCAGGCCTGAGGGGTTGGCGAGGTCGCGCCCGGCTATGTCGGGAGCGCTGCCATGGATCGCCTCGAACATGGCCACATGTTCCCCGATGTTGGCACTGCCGCCCAGGCCGATACTCCCAGTGAGCTCCGCTGCCACATCCGAGATGATGTCGCCGTACAGATTGGGGGTCACGATGACGTCGAACACTTCGGGCCGGGTCGCCAATCGCGCCGTACCGATGTCGATGATGTAGTGCTCCACCTTGATCTCCGGGTAGTGCGGACTGATTTCATCAAAGACCTTGTGGAACAGACCATCGGTCATCTTCATGATGTTGTCCTTGGTCATGCAGGTGACCTTGCGCCGGCCGTGTGCACGTGCGTACTCGAAGGCGTAACGCACGATCTTTTCGCAACCCGGACGGGTGATCAGCTTGAGGCACTGGAACACCTCGTCGGTCTGACGGTGTTCAATGCCGGCGTACAGGTCCTCCTCGTTTTCGCGCACGATCACCACGTCCATCTTCGGAAAATGGGTCGGCACAAACGGCGCGTAGGCCACACAGGGACGCACATTGGCGTACAGACCCAGGGTCTTGCGGATGGTCACGTTCAGGCTCTTGTAACCACCGCCTTGCGGCGTCGTGATCGGCGCCTTCAGGAAGACCTTGGTGCTGCGCAGGCTGTCCCAAGCCGCAGCGCTGATACCGGCGGAGCTGCCTGAAAGGTACACGGCTTCGCCGACGTCGATGGTTTCCACGTCGAGTTGCGCGCCCGCAGCCTGGAGGATTCGCAGCGTGGCGTCCATGATCTCGGGGCCGATGCCGTCGCCTCTCGCAACGGTGATGGGGGTCTTGTCGAGCATGCGGCTTCCTTTGGGTCTGGGGGTTGGGATCGCTGCGTACTATCGGAGAAAATATCATTTACGACAAATGATATGTTTTAATGACGTACCGCTGATGTTATAAATGAGTCATATGACCAGAAGCTCCCGGACTGTCCGCCTGCCGCGCGCCACGTTCTCGCAGCTGCGCACTTTCGAGGCCGTCGCCCGGCTCGGTGGCGTCACCCGAGCCGCCGAGTCCCTGCATCTGGCCCAGCCGACGGTGTCGGTGCAACTGCGCGAGCTCACGGCGGTAGTCGGGGCGGATCTGGTGGCGCCGGCCGGTCGGGGAATCCAGTTGACCGAGGCGGGCCGGGCACTGCTTGAGGCGGTCCGCGCAATCAGCACCGAATGGCAAACGTTTGAGGAAACCGTCCAGTCGCTGGCTGGTCTGCACAAGGGAGTGTTGCGCGTCGCCGGGGTCACGACGGCCGAATACTTCATTGCGCAGGTACTCAAGCCCTTCCACGCCTTGTACCCCGGCATCGATATCGACTTGGCAATCGAGAACCGCGACGCCGTCGTGCGGCGGCTGGAACACGACCTGGACGACATCGCCGTCATGATGCTGCCGCCAGCCCACCTCGCCGTGGACAGTTACGCCTTTCTGGACAACCCTCTCGTGCTGATCTCCCCTGTCGGGCACGCCTGGGCCGCGTCCAGGCGCATGCCGTTGCGCCGGCTCGACGGCTGCCCGTTGTTGATGCGCGAACCGGGCTCTGGAACCCGTCAGACCGCACTCGAGTGGCTGGCGCAGCGCGGCGTCACCCCGAAGATTCAGATGACGCTGGGAAGCAACGAGGCTCTCAAACACGCGGTTGCTGCCGGGCTGGGCCTTGCAATCATCTCCAGCCATACCTTGCGCGAGGACCCAGCCAGCGAAGGCCTTGCCGTTGTCGGAGTCGCCGGACTGCCCATCCGGCAACAATGGAAGCTGGTCTGGCGCTCCGACCGGCGCTTGGCACTAGTGGCGCGGGCCTTTCTCGACTTCGTCAAAAGCCGGGGCTCCGCACCGACTTCTGCCCTCAGGGAGCCCAGCGCACCCAGCCGGTTCCGGTCGTGATCAGGACCACGATGCCGACGGCCCGAGCTGCTCGCCGAAGCCACGGCGCTCCGCGAGTCAGAGGATTCCCACACGTCGTTGGGCCCCGCACTGACAGCTGGGCTCTTCGCGAGGTAGCCTCAAACCGATACGCTGGGTCCCAGGCTCTCCCCTCACAAAATGGAAATGATGATCATGGGAACACTTGAACGTAGACGACTTTTCCCGGTTACGGCCACGCTTGCATTGGCAGCGCTGGTCTGCGCGCCGGCGGCCGTCCTCGCCGAAGCTTCCAACAAATGGCGGCTGGAAGTCAGTGGCAATGCGGAATCAGCGGGCACGATCCTGCTCCAGGTCCGGCCGGTTGGCGGCGCCGCCACGCAAGTCGCAGTCCCTGTGGCGCGCGGCGCCTCCGAAAATGATGTGGCGCAGGCTATCGCCAACGCGCTGCAGGGTAAGCTCAACACCCAGTCCATTACCGTCGAAGTCGACGACGGGGAGGACGTGGTCCTGAAGTCCACCGATGGTGCCGGAGACTTTGACCTGACCGTCATCAGTTCGGACGTCAAGGACTTGAAAATCAACCTCGACAAGGAGTGAGGGCTGGCCCGGCGCCGCTCGGCGGGAGTAATCAGGTCCGTTGCCTTGGGTTTCCCCCGCCCCGCCGGAGTGGGTACGCTACTGGTCAGTCGCGAAAGCTTAGACCTCAGGCGGGGCGGCCGTGACCGCTGCGCAGCACCGACAGACCGAAAATCATGATCAGGATATTGACGCCGCCGATCAGGAAGAACGGACTGCCCTTGCCGACGAGGTCATAGAGCGCGCCGCCGACCGAGGTAGTAAACAGGATGCCAAGCGAGGCGCAGATGCCTGCGAGGCCAAACACCGCGCCGCGCACATCCTGCGGGGCTTCCTGCCCCAGCACGGTCTGACTGGCGATGATCGCTGCAATCTGTCCGAGGCCCAGCAGGATCGCAACCAGCACGATCCAGTCGCTGGTCGGATCGCCGACGAAACCGCCGGCAATATAGCCAATGCCGGCGATCGCCATCGCGATTACCCCGGCCGTAACGCGGTTGACCCGATCGAGCATCAGACCGAAGAAGATGGCGAACACCAGCCCGGACGCGTTCGCGATCACGTACGGCCTGGTCGCCATGGCCGCAGCCTCCGCGACCGTCATCCCGTTCGCGATGGCCGTTTGCTGCAGGCGCGCCGAGAAGAACGTGCCGATCACGATGCGGTCGGCGAACGAGACGAACTGCAGCAGGCAAGCAAACCAGATTCGCGGATTGCGGCGCGCCGCGTCGATGCCGGTGCGCAACAGTTGCGAGAGCGGTTCCTGCTTGCCAGTTCTGCTCGGTGTGCCCTTCTTCAGGCCCAGCCAGCAGATCAGCGCCGTCAGCAGGCACAGCGCAGCGGCAATCGTCAGCGTCACCAGTCCAGCCTGCACCGAATCCATACCACCCGCCGCCAGCCGCTGCGGCAGGCGGCCGAGTATCAGGACGGCGAGCGTGGCTCCGACGCCCTGGCAGAAGCCGGTGACACCGACCAGCAGCCCTCGCGACTCTTCTTTCGGCGTGTCCGCGAGCACGGTCGCCAGCATGCAGCCGGCTGCCGAGACGCCGACCGAAAAGAACAGCGCGCAGGCCAGCAGCTGCGGGAAGGTACGGGCGAGCGGGTACAAAAAGAAACCCGCAGCCAGCCACAGGAAGCCCACGGAATACACGGGACGGCGACCGATCTTGTCGGCGAGCGCGCCGATCGGCGCGACCAGCAGCAACGAGACGATCTCGTTGCTGAAACCCAGGATTCCCAGCGCGCGGCCCTGCTCGCCCGCCGGTACGTTCAGATTCGCGTTCAGCAGGTACGGCTGGATGAAGCTGACGAAGGCCAACATGCCGATCGTCGTGAATGCCGCAAGCAGATAGGTGGTGGCATTCCAGCGGGTGTAGCCGGTGGCGAGGCGGATCGGCCCGAGACGATGATCAATGGTTGGAGACAAGGACTGATCACCGTCCAGGCGGAGTTGAACGTTCCCGGATGCTATGCGCCCGCGCGTGGGACGTCGACGCAGCTTGCGCGCGCGACCAGCCTGCGGGCCTGCTTGCCCCCCGGCACTGCGGGCCCTTAGAGCCGCAAATCTCCCCGGTATCCCCGGATTGGTGCAGCCCAGACCGCCACTCAGGCAGCCGGCCAACCCCGGCGTCGTCAATCCGACCCGGGCCGCTCCGTCCGAACCCCGTTCCAAGAGGCTGGCGATCACCTTGCCCCGCCCCGCTGGCGTGAGCTCCCCCCGCCACCGGCTGTGGGGTGCGAACACGCCGTAGTATCTCGTCAGGTGCGCCCGTTCCTGGGTTTGGCACCATCTCATAACTGTGATGGTCGAAGTGACGGTATTCTGTATCTGGTTTCCAGTACAGATCCGGACTACTCTGGCAGTCATGAAGATCGCCAAGCCCCTGTTACTCGTCACCACTCCGATTGGGGTAATCGGCGGCCTCCACGCAGCCTGGGAGTTTTCCGGTGGCTTGGCGGTGCTGATGGCGGCAATGGTGGCCGTGATGTCCTGCGGTATCGGCTCGGTCGTGTACACAATCCGCCGCGAGCAGGCGGGAAAGACCAATACAGGAGTGGACCCTCACCCATGAACCCACTAAAGATTGCCGTTCTCCTAACCTTTGTAGCTATTCTGGTGAGCTTGGCAAAGGCAATGTTCCACATGTCCTCTGGGCGGAGTCAGACGCGTGACACGCTGCAGGCACTGACCTGGAGGATCGGTCTGTCGGTCTTCCTTTTCCTTCTGTTGATGAGTGGTTGGGTCCTGGGACTGCTGGCGCCGCACTCGGTCGGGGGCTAGATATCGCCGCGCCTGGGAAATGAAGCTTTACGCGCAGCTCGCTGATGATTTGGCAGCCCTGATCCGCGACGGCACGTTGCCTCAGGGCGCACGCGCGCCGTCGGTACGGCAGTTGTGCCGCGACCGTGGTCTGAGTCCGGCGACGGTGATCCGAGCCTATGAGCACCTCGAGAGCCGTGGCTTCATTTCCTCGCGGCCCCGCTCCGGGTTTTATGTCAGTGGACTATGGGCAGAGAGCCCGCCGATACCCCCTGTTTCGCGGCCGGCCGCCCGGTCCACGCAGCTCGACGTCAGCGAACTGATCTTCGACGTTCTTGAAGCGACTCGGGACAAGGCGGTTGTGCCGCTGGGTTCCGCCTTTCCCAACCCTGCCCATTTTCCCCTTCCCGTCCTTGCCCGGCACCTGGGCAGCAGCGCGAGGGCCATGAAGGGCTGGAACACCATCGAAGACTTGCCTCCGGGCAGTCTCGAGTTGCGGCGCCAGATTTCCCGGCGGTACCTCCACGTCGGTGCACGCGTGTCACCAGACGAGATCGTCATTACCTCGGGGGCCCTTGAGGCGTTGACGCTCAGCCTGCAGTCGATTACCAGACCAGGGGACCTCGTGGCGATAGAGTCCCCCGCGTTTTACGGTTGCCTGCAAGCCATCGAGGCGCTTGGGCTCCGGGCGATCGAGCTGCCAACGCACCCGCGCGACGGCGTGGCCCCGGCCGACCTCGATCACGTCCTCAGGAAAAGGCCGATCCGGGCGTGCTGGCTGATGACATCGTTCCAGAACCCGCTGGGCGCCAAAGTACCGGACGAGGCCAAGCGCGAGATCGTGCGTTTGTTAGCTGCCCGGGAGGTTCCACTCATCGAGGATAGCGTATACACCGAGCTCCATTTCGGTCGTACTCGTCCTCACATCACCAAGGCGCACGACCGGCGCGGCCTGGTACTCGACTGCGGCTCATTCTCAAAGTCTCTCGCGCCGGGCTATCGCATCGGGTGGGTGGCGGCCGGTCGCTATGCGTATGCGATTCGACGGCGGAAGATGATGAGCACCCTCGCGACCAGCATTCCCATACAAGGAGCAATCGCCCGGTACCTCGACGCAGGGGGTTATGAACGATTCCTCGGGAAACTCCGGGGCCTGCTCCAGACGGGACAGACACGATTGCTCGTAGCGCTTCAACAGCACCTCCCGACAGGCTTCCAGGTAACGAGGCCGGATGGTGGCTACTTCCTGTGGGTACAGTTGGCCGGATCGGTCGATGCTATCGAACTGCACCGGCGCGCGCTCACTCGCGGGGTCAGTATCGCCCCCGGCCCGATATTTTCGGCGCGCCGCGGGTTTCGTAATTGCATACGTCTGAACTATGGGCACGCGACCGACAGTCAGATTGACACTGGCGTGCGTGTGCTCGGTGAACTCCTGCGCAATACCTAGCTGATTCACGGCAGCTGGGCACTACGCAGCCGCTGTCGAGAACACCAGCATTGGGGTTGCGAGGACATTCTGGTGCTCGACGGGATCTTCGAGGATGAGCACGGTTGCTACCTGGCGGGCAGCTGGCTGCCCAATCTGCACGGTTCTCGGCACACGCCGTTCAGCACGGACGGATTCACGATTTATGTGAAGATCCGGAACTTTTCTGGCGGAAACCTTCACCGCCTGGTCTGGGGGCATCATCTGATTCAGGGAAGAGGAAAGTGGAACACCCGCATTGCTGAAGTGTGCCAGCCCGGAACCCCGGCCGCGACGGCCATCGGGTCTGCTTGCCCCCGGCATTGCGCGTCCATCAAACACGGCCGGCACCGCATACAGATTCAGGGGCGCGGCCATTGCCGGCAGCAATCTATCGTATTCGCGCTTGACCACGGCATAGCATTCGCAGGATTGGCTTTCCAGCCCGCTGTGATCAAGCAGAGTTATATGTCCGCGGTGATAACGGATCACTCCCGCGTTCTGCAAATCGACCGCTGCAGCGGTGACGCTTTCTCGACGGACGCCTAAAATCGTGGCGACGCGTTCCTGCGTGATTTCAATATCCTCCGAGCGCAGGCGATCCCGGGCTTCCAGAAGCCAACGGCAAAGATGCTCGGTGACCGAATGCCGCCGGTTGCACACGGCGGTCTGTGCTATCTGGGCCATCAGCGCTTGCGTGTATCGCAACAGCTGGTGCATCAGCGGGCCATCGCGGTTGAACTCCTCCAGCAGAAACTCTGTGCGCAGGCGAAATCCTGCGCCTGGACCCGTGACGACCGCGCGGCTGAGTGTCGACCCGCCTCCGAGGAGGTGCGAGACGCCGACCATGCCCTCGTTGCCGACGGCCGCACTTTCGGAGGAGGCGCCGTTTTCGAGATCAACGAGCAGCGAAACGCTCAGGGTGGTGGGGAAGTAAACGTACGCGGACGCCCGACCCGGCTGACTGAGCACCTTGCCCACGGGCGCGTCTACGAGCTCAAGATGCGGCAGCAGGCGCTCCAACTCGGCGCTAGACATCGCCGCGAGCAGCCGGTTGTCTCTGTAGTTGGCCATGGTCACCATATATTTCTCCCGCCTTCTTTCAAGGATGTTTATCCTTAGGTCACCGGAAATTGCCTTTTCACCGTGCCAACAAACGGTACGTGGTGTCGCTCTGGCCGGTCGATAGTGGGATGTACGTACGGTTGCGCACATTGGCCGCTGGGACGGTGGGACCTGTTCGCACAGACGAAGCCCTGCTAGAACGGAGGACGGAAACGGAAAGGCCCATTGTTGGCCCGATTCAGGCAGTGGTTGACACGCCGACGCATTGCGCCGGAATCGCGGCTGGCTACATCGCCCGGCGGGTGATCGCCACCGGGCCATGACCTGGGCGCAGCGCCTGAAGCGGGTGTTCGGGATTCAGATCGAGACCTGCGAGCCCTGCGGGGGGAAGGTCAAGGTCATCGCGGGCATCGAGGATTCAGCGGTGTGCCGGAGAATCCTCGGGGACCTGGAGTGCGGGACCTACCGGCCGGGTCAGGGCCGCCGGCGCGGGGGCCACACCCGGGGGCGACCGGTTTCAGTAGCGGACTCGCCCGGACGGGTGGCGGTTCGCGCAACGTCTTCTTGGACTGATCGAGGTCGATTACGACGCGTTCGCCGGCCAGGTTCTGGCATTTCTGGAACCCGACTACCAGGAACACTACGGAAAACGGAAGGTCTGGGCGGACCTGCAGGAGCAGGTCGTTGAGGGTCTGGAGGCACTGAAACAATGAACCAGATCGAAGTCCTGCGACGACTGCGCATGATCGCGACCCCTGTCGTTGAAACGCGAGACGTGGCCGCGCTGCTGCATGCCTCAACCGGTAGTGCGACAACGATCCTTCGGCGCCTCGCGCAACGACAAATGATCACCCACTTAAGCCGCGGTCGATGGCTTCTGAATGAGAAGATCGATCGCATGGCGTTGCCCGAACTTATTCTGGCCCCACACCCTGCCTACATCTCCCTGCAATCAGCGTTGTTTCACCATGGGCTGATCGAGCAGATTCCTTCAGTTCTTTATACCATTACACTGGCACGCCCCCGCCGCCTCCGGACGCCTGTGGGCACAATATCCTTCCATCGCATGCCGCTCGAACTTTTCAAGGGCTTCGAGTTGTCAGCGCGATCCGACGCGAAGATCGCGACTCCGGAGAAGGCGCTGTTCGACATGCTCTATCTCGCACCCGGACGATCACGTGTGTTCTCAACCCTGCCAGAACTCACGATCCCGAGGCGTTTCAAGTGGGAGCGCCTGAAGGAATACACGAAGCTGGTGAAGTCGTCCGGTCGGCGGGCGTATATCGCCGAGCGGATCAGGACATTGAGATCCGAAGGGTCTTGAGGAGACGTAAAGGACACAGTACGGCAGCGATACCGCTCCAATCGGGGACAGGGGACGTGCGAATCTCTCCTCGACTACCCGGAACAACCATTGAGAGCCCAGCTCTATACGTCAGTTCGATTATGGGATGAGCCACTGGTTCGCTTCATTCTCAACCCTGACCCGGCTTTTTCTTTACCCGACGCCCGGATCGGCGGCGTCCCGCTTGGGGCTCTGCAGGGGGTCGAGACATCTGCTGGCGACACGGCTCCACATTCCGCGGCCAGCCTATATCAGCCTCCGGACTGAAGATGGCCCTTAACCAGACCTTAAGGCCCGCGATTTCATCTAGCGCACCTGGCCCTGACCGGTAGGCGACAGTCGCCCGGGCGTCGATGCCGAGCACGGCGTTAACGGCCGCCGCTCCGCGTGGCACTGCGTAGGGCTTCGAAGAACGCCGGGTAGTGCTGCTCGACCAACTCCTGGAGAAGAGTCGCCTCGGGGCGGTGGCGCTCTTAGCGGGCCGGTGACTCAGCCGGAAACGACCCGCCCCCCGGCAGCCTTGGCGATGGCAAGCCTGTCCCTCCCGCGGCCAACCCCGCCGCGGCCCTTCCGCCGCACGCGCCCCGGGGTGCAGAATGCTGCCACGTCCCTGGCATCCGCGAGCACCCGTGCACCAGACCCTCCCCGCCACCGATCACCCCGATCTCGCCGCCGCGCGGGTCCTCGGGGCGCGCCCGCTGGCCGAACTGCTCGCCGGTGCTGCGGCGCTCCGCGACGCCGGGCACGGCACTCTCA
>JBBQJK010000030.1:0-10887 GCA_038325835.1 Gammaproteobacteria bacterium | reverse complement strand
GCCGCCGTCGACGACGGCTGACATCACCACCCGTTTTGGCTCCGAAATTCCGTAACCCTGCGCGTAATCCACGCCCATACCGCGGAGCATCGTGATGATTTCCTGATTTTCCGCCCATTCGGCAATGACCTTCTTGCCGGTGAGGTGGCCAATCTCGTTGATGGAACGGACCATCTCGCGGTCGATGGGATCATGCAAAATCTCCTTGACGAAGCTGCCGTCGATCTTCAGGTAGTCGACGGGGAAGTGTTTCAGGTAGCCGAATGACGACAGGCCCGTGCCAAAGTCGTCCAGGGCAAACTTGCAGCCCAGTTCCTTCAGCGCATTGATGAAGCGGCTCGCCTGGGCAAAGCTGGCGATGGCCGCCGTTTCTGTGATGTCGAAGCAGATCTTGCTGGCGTCCAGGCCACTGCGCTGGAACTGCCGGATGACGAAAGGCAGGAACTCGTTGTCGGCAAGGCTGGCGCCGGACAGGTTGATGGAACACAACGCAAGGCGTTCCCGTTCATCGGCTTCGGACACGAGCCAGCGGAAGGTGTGCTCTACCACCCACCGGTCGATGTTCGAGATCTGGCCATAGCGCTCGGCAGCAGCAATAAAGAGGTCTGGCGAGACCAGCGCACCCTGTTCGTCCCGCATCCGCAGGAGAATCTCGTAGTGTGAGCCAGGCTCCTCGGCCTGCAAAGGGAGAATCGTCATCCGGTACAGCTCGAAGCGGTCATCTTCAAGGGCGTTACTGATCCGCGCAGCCCACTGCATCTCCCGACGGCGACGCATGAGGTCGATGTCGTTCTGCTTGAACGTGTGGATGCGGTTACGCCCCGCCTCCTTCGCTGCCTGGCAGGCGCTGTCACCCGCGGCGATCAGTGTTGCCACATTTTCGTTGTCCCCGGTGATGGGTACTACGCCAATGCTGACGCCCAGACGGAAGGTCCGCTCGTCCCAGGTGAACTTGTGCTCCTTGATGGCCTCACGCAGCACCTCTGCGGTGCGCATGGCCTCCTCGATGCTGCAGGCTTCCAGGAGCAGTCCAAACTCGTCGCCACCCAGCCGTGCCAGGGTGTCACGCCAGCGGATCTTGGCGGTCAGCAGTGCCCCGAGCTGGGTGAGCAGTGTGTCGCCAGCCCCGTGGCCGCAGGAGTCGTTGATGATCTTGAACTGGTCCAGATCCAGGTAGAGCAGTGCGTAGGACGTCTCCCGGGCCTTGGCGCTTTTCAGAGAGCGCTCCAACCGGCTCTCGAACTCCCGGCGGTTCACCAGGCCCGTCAGCAGGTCGTGGCTCGCGTGGTAAGAAAGGCGCCGGTTCAGCTCCCGGGACTCGCTGACATCGTGAAACACCAGCACGGCACCCGTCACATCGCCACGGTCATTGCGGATTGGCGAGGCCGTGCTCTCGATGTAGAGCTCGTTGCCATCCCGGCGAATCAGCAGTGACGGCCGCACGGACTTTACCGACCGATTGCGCTTGATCGAGCTCATTACGGGATTTTCCAGCGGCTCACAGGTCTCCTCGTGGAAGCCGCGGAAGATCTCGTCCACGTGCCGGCCGCCAGCCGCGTCCAGCTTCCAGCCCGTCAACTCTTCGGCCACCGGATTGATGTACTCGACGGTACCCAGCTGATCGGTGGTGACCACGCCATCACCCATTGACTGCAGCGTGATCTGGGCGCTCTCCTTCTCGCGGAACAGCGCTTCCTCGTAGACCTTCTGCTCAGTGATGTCCGTCTCTACGCCCACCAGGCGCCGCAGCCGGCCGTGCTCATCCAGCAGGGCCTTGGCGCGGCAGATCACCCAGCGCCACTCGCCATCCTTGCGGCGCATGCGGTGAGTGTTCTCGAAGATCTCGGTGCGGCCAGCAATGTGGTCCCGGAGCCGAGCCTGCAACCGGGCGTAATCGTCCACATGCACGATGCGCCGCCAGTCCGGGGCATTGCGGGCGAGGTCATCCTCGCCGTAGCCCAGCATCCGCTTCCAGCGGGGCGAGTATTCGACACGATTGTTCAATGCGTCGAAATCCCAGGTGCCGTCGTTGACGGTCCCCTCCAGCAACTGCTCACGCTCGTTGATATCTGCCAGCCGCCAGAGGGTCCGGAAGCGTTCCAGGCCGGAGGCGAGGCTGGAGCCGATCAGCTTCAGCAACAACGTGTGCTCCACGCTCCAGCCCGGCTGGGGCTGGCCGAAGAACAGGGCCAGGCAGCCCGCGCGCTGGCCGTGAATATGGAAGCCGATCAGGAGGAGAGCTCCGCAGCCCATGGCCGCCAGGTGAGCCGCATCAGTGGCCTGACTGGTGCGCTGCGGCGTGTCGGTATTGGCGATGCCATGGACCCGGAGGTGCTCAAAGCGCTTGTCGAGCCAGGGCAACTCATCGAGAGAGAGCCCGGTGAGGACCTCCGGATTGCACACCGTAAAGGGGCTGCGGGCGGCCAGGACCCGGGAAATCCGCTGGCCGGACTCGTCCAGCAGGATCACGGCAACCCCGTCGCAGGCCGTTTCGTCCCGGAGCGTCTCCAGGGCGGCGGCAAGGACCGGATCGGCGGCGCCGCCGGCCAGGTTCTGCAGATCCACGGCCAGTTTGGTGTAAACGACGTCCAGGCCCCCGGCTTTCCGGGCGCCCACTGCATCCTGCAGGCCCGTCAACGTGAGACGGTGTTCCATTTTGTCCCTTGGCCGCTAGCCACCTACGAGTCATTCTGACAGAGTTTTTTTCAAATACAACCTAAGCTTATGTTCTTCATCGCATTTGATAATCCGAGCACCGCGGTGCCCCAGGCCATGGCTGGTCCCTGGTGTTTGGGCATAATCGAATCCATCGCAGCAAGGCGCCCGACTGATGCTTAACAAGCTCCGCCTTTGGTGGGCCCTGGATACCCAGGCAGAACAGCAGAGCGCCGACAATCCTTTCGGCCCTCTGGCGCCCCATCAGCGCCGGAACTCAGGCCCGATGCTCGCCCTGGCCTTCGGCTGGGGGTTCCTGATCACGGGCCTGTTCATCGGCGGCCTGCTCGGCGCGGGCCTGCCCTTCTGGCCGGAACTGGTGTGGAGCTCCCTGTTGGGCAACGGGGTCAACTTCATCGTCGGCGCGCTGGTCGGCTATATGGGCTACCGGACGGGCTGCAACAGCGGCCTGCTGTTCCGCTTGGTGTACGGCAATGTGGGCGCGGCAGTCCCCGTGCTGTTCCTTACCGTCCTGCTCATCTTCTGGCAGGGCATCACCGTGGGGGCCTTCAGTTTTGCCTGGGTGCAGGATTTCGCTTCGCCCTGGTTCTACGTCGTGGCGGTCTTCGCCGGCCTGCTCTACACCTGGACCACCTATTACGGGGTGCAGGGGCTGGAGAAAGTGGCGTTGCCCGCGTCTCTGATTCTCGTCGCGGTGCTGATGTATGCAGGCTGGTACAACGTGAGCCAGGCGGGTGGCTGGGACGCCTTCCTGGCCCTCTCCCGGACCACCGCAGCCAGGAACCCGCTGACCAACGTTCAGGCCATGAACATCGTCATCGGCTCCTGGATTGTGGGCGCCGTGGTCATGGCCGAGTACACCCGTTTTGCCCGGCGGGCCTGGGTCGCCATTGCCATTCCCTTCATCGTGCTGATCGTGACCCAGTGGATCCTGCAATTTGTCGGCGCCATGGGCGGTGTGGTCTCCGGCAACTTCGATTTCACCGTTTACATGCGCTCGGCTGGCGCGGTGGTGGCGCTCTTCGGGCTGATTGCCATGAGTCTTGCCCTGTGGACCACGGGCGACGCGAACCTCTATCTGCCCTCCATCCAGACCGCCAGCGTGTTCCGGCGCCCCAAGCGCGTGATGGTCGTGATCTGTGGACTGCTGGGCACCCTGATCGGCCTCGGTATCTACCAGCGCTTTATGGCTTTCATCACCATTCTGGCCACCCTCGCGCCGCCACTCATCGGCCCGGTCATCGTGGACTACTACCTGTGCAACCGGATGCGCTTCAGGACTGAACTGCTCGACCGGTTGCCGACCTGGAACCCGGTCGCGGTGCTCGCCTTTGCCGTCGGCGCAACCAGCGCCTTCTACTCACCCCCGTGGATCGCGAACGGACTGTTCGGCCTGCTCGTCTCAATGCTGGTGTACGGTTTGCTGTACCGGGTGGCCGGTGGACTCGGGATTCGCCTGGGCCATGCCCGGGCCGTTGCAGAGTCGGAACTCAGGCAGGCCCTGGGGGCAAGAACAGGATGACTGCCTGGAATCTGACCTTCCTTGGCGTCGGCGGTGCAGCCGCACCCCAGCTGGGCTCGGCGAGCGTGATGCTGGAGAAGGACGACGCGCCCCTGCTGATGGTGGACTGCGGCCAGGAAGCGCTCACCGCCTGCCTCTCCCGCTACGGCCGGCCACCACCGGCGGTGTTTGTGACGCATGTGCACATGGACCACGTCGCGGGCTTCGAACGGCTGTTCGTTGCCAACTACTTTGGCCAGTCAGGCCTGCCCCGCACCCGCCTCTTCGTGCCGGCCCTGCTGGTACCCCTGCTCCAGGGCCGGGTCGCCGACTATCCAAACGTTGTGGCCGAGGGCGCGGCAAATTTCTGGGATGCTTTCGAACTGGTGCCGGTGAGCACGGGGTTCTGGCATCAGGGTCTCTGGTTCGACGTCTTTCCGGTTCGCCACCACGTGCCGGGCACGGCTTACGGTATCTGCCTGACCGGAGCGTTCCTGTACACCGGCGACACGCGACCTATCCCGGAGACCGTGGCGCAGTTTGCCGACGGTCAGATGCCTCTCGTGCACGACTGCGACCTGCACGGCAACCCGTCACACACGGGGCTGCCCGACCTGCTCCGGGAGTACACCGACGAACTGCGCCGGCAGATGGTCATCTATCACTACGCTTCCCAGGCAGACGGCGTGGAACTGGCCAGGGCGGGACTGCGGGTGGCCAGGCCCGGTGATCGCCTGAACCTGCCAGCGCCTCGGGAAGCCACCGCAGCCCACGCCTCTGCCGTTCACCAGCGGGTCCTGGGTGAGCGGCGGCACGGTCACTGATTCCCCGCCCTAACCCCCAACCAAGCTGGAGTAATGACGTCATGCGATTGATCCTGGGTGCCCTTGCGGTGATGGTCGTTTCCTGGATCTGGAGCGTGGGCTTCTACGTGCTCAGCCCCGTGCCCTACTGGACCATGTCCCGGACTCTGGACGATCGGGCAGCCGGCGCCGCCCTGCTGGAGCACTTCCCGGAGAGTGGCACCTACATCCTCCCGGGCCGGATGAGCGGCAAGGAAATCCGCAGCGAACTGCGCGCCAACGGGCCGGTGGCGACGGTCTATATCGACCGGGACGGCGCGCCCATGTCGTCACCCCTCAAGATCAGCCTCGGTGTTCTCCAGGGGCTGGTGATCGGCCTGACCCTGGGCGTCGCGATGCTGATGCTGAACCGCTATACGACCAGGTACTGGAACCACGTGGCGATCTGCACCACCGTGGGGCTGGCGTATTCGGCGTACCCCAGGGTGGCAGACATCGTGTTCTCGGACTTTCCCCAAGGCTACCAGTGGATGATGATTTTCTCGGACTTCGTCAGCTTCGTGCTGATGATCATGGTGATGGCGTGGTTCACCCGGCCACGAACTGGGCCACGTTCTGCATAAAAGAACGGCGCGAGGTTCGGGGGGGAACACTCGCGCCGGGTAGTTCCTGACGTCGGGGGAGAGCGTCAGGAGTCTGGAGGACTCGGTAGTTAAGAAATGGCCTCTGCAGCCACGTTGGCCGCGGCCTGCGTCGTGCTGGTGCATTTCACGGGGGTCTTGGTCCCGACCTGCCAGGTCACCGCATCGCCCTCGCCACGCAGCTCGAAGCGGGAGTTGGCGAATCGGAACCCCGATTTGGCCGGACGCGAAACCAGTTTCACTACGGGCTTGTCAGCCCCCGTCACCCGCGCCGCGCTGCCGGAATCGCGGTAAGCCACCGTGAGGGCCTGCCCGGATTCGCAACTGTAGGCCACCTGGCGCCACCCGTCTTCGGCGGTTGCATCGGCAGCAAAGCTCTGGCTCGCAGCAAAGGACATCAGCACGAGGCCGACTGAAGTAGCAGTAATTCGCTTAAGGACTTTCATCACCCACTCCCTGTGGAAATCAACTTGGAGAGGATTTCGGAGGTCCCTCAGAATCGGATGCGGCTGCAGAGAATCGTTACAAAGTGTTACAGATCCCGGTAGCGCTCGCCCTGCTGCAGCATGGCGTCGGTCCCTACCGCGTCGTTTAGCCGCTGAAAGTCGAACATCCGGTCCAGCATTCCTCTCGTCGTGCCGTCAGCCTGGAGCATGGCCAGATAGCTCGTGGCGGCCTGCCCCACCACCCGCACCATGGCCCCCGGATAAATGGCCAGCCGGAATCCGTAGGCTCCCAGTTCTTCAATGGAGAGCAGCGGCGTCTTGCCCCCCTCCACCATGTTGGCCAGTAGCGGGATCCGGCCGCCGAGCTCCCGCCCCGCCCGCTCGAACTGCTCAGCACTGCGCAAGGCCTCGATAAACAACACGTCAGCACCGGCCTCGGCGTAGGCATGGGCCCGGGCCAGCCCCGCTTCGAAGCCGTCCACGGCGATGGCATCAGTCCGCGCCACGATGACGGTGGCCGCATCCCGCCGCGCGTCCTGGGCCGCCTTGAGCTTGCCGAGCATCTCACCCACGCTCACCAGCGTCTTGCCGTCCAGGTGGCCACAGCGCTTGGGCAGCGTCTGGTCTTCCAGCTGAATCGCCGACGCGCCCATCTTCTCCAGCAGTCGCACCGTTCGCTGCACGTTCAGCGCGTTGCCGAAGCCGTTGTCGCCGTCCACGATCAGCGGCAGCCCGACCCGGTCGCGGATGTTCCCTACGGTCTCTGCCACTTCGGTGAGCGTCGTCAGGCCAATGTCTGGCCGGCCCAGCTTCGTGAAGGCGATACTCGCTCCACTGACGTAAGCGCAGGCGAAGCCTGCCTGCTCGATGAGCAGGGCGGTGAACGCGTCGTAGCACCCGGGGGCAAGGAAGGGCTGGCCGGCAAGCAGTTTCCGCAGGCCTTGCGCGTGGGACATCAGACGGCTTCCTTTTTTAATCTGAGCTTGAGCCAGGGCATGAGGCCACCCGCCTCGACCATGGCCATGAGGTGAGGCGGGATCCCGGGAACCCGATGCGTCGCGCCAGAGCGGGTGTTCTCGATCCGCCCGGCCACCGGCTCGATCCGCAGCAGATCGCCGGCCAGCACGGTTGCCGCCTCCGGAAACGTCAGGGCCGGCAGACCGAAGTTGAGCGCGTTGCGGTAGAAGATGCGGCCGAAGGACACAGCAAGCACGGCACCGACGCCCAGGTGGGCCAGCGCCAGCGCCGCCTGTTCCCGGGCGGAACCAACGCCAAAGTTGCGGCCGGCCACAACGATGTCCCCCGGCCGAACCGACCGCGCGAAAGCCGGATCGACGGTCTCGAGGCAGTGGCGGGCCATCTCGTCCATGGACGCCTTGAAGTACAGGCCCGGCGCCATGGCGTCGGTGTTGATGTCATTGCCGAACAGCCAGGCTCGGCCTTCAATAGTCTTCATGGCAGGAACTCCCGGGGATCCGCAATGCGGCCTGCCACCGCCGACGCCGCCACCGTGTAGGGCGACGCCAGGTAGACCTGCGCCGAGTTCGCGCCCATGCGGCCGCGGAAATTCCTGTTGGTCGATGAGATGCACACCTCGTTCTCCGCCAGTACGCCGGCCCCCAGCGCGGCACACGCGCCGCAGCCGGTGGGCAGGAGGTAGGCCCCCGCCGCGGTGAGCGTGGCCAGCGTCCCGTCGGCGGCCGCTGCCGTCATCGCGCTGACGGAGGCCGGCGCCACCAGCAGCCGCGTTCCCCGGGCAACGGTCCGGCCCTTAAGCACCTCCGCCACCATGCGGAGATCCGAGAGCTTCGCACCCACGCAGGCGCCGATGTAGGCCTGGTCGACGCGCACGGTATCAAAGCCCGCGACGGGCCCCGAGTTGGCGGGTGAATGGGGTGCCGCGATCTGGGGCGAGAGTTCCGTCGCCGAGTAGTCATGAACAGCGGCATAGCGGGCGTCGGGATCGCTCCGCCAGTCGAGCGCGTCGAGCGCCGGTTCGCGCCCTGCGGCCCGGAGCGCCTGGAGCGTGACCTCATCGGCCTCGACGAGGCCGGTTTCCGCGCCCAGCTCCGCCGCCATGTTGGTGAGCACCATGCGCTCCCAGATGGACATGTTCTGCACCGTCTCGCCACCGTACTCCAGCACTCGTCCGCCGTTCTCCATGCCGAGCTGCCGGCACAGGAACAGGGCGATGTCCTTGGCCACGACGCCGCGGGCAAAGCGGCCCGACCAGTTCACGCGCACCGTCTCCGGGGTCTGGATCCAGATCTCGCCGGTCACCAGTACGCCCGTCATCTCTATCGCGCCGAAACCCGCCATGAAGCAGCCGAAGGCGCCGCCCATGCTGGAGTGGGAGTCACCGCCCACGGCAAACATGCCGGGTGCCAGCAGGCCCTGCTCGGCCAGCAGCACGTGACCGATGCCGCGCATGTCGAAGAAGCGCTCGATGTTGAAGTGCGCCGCGAACTCCCGGGTCAGCTTGAGGATCGCGGCCGACTCGGCGTCCACCGCCGGGGTGAAGTGATCGGAGCAGAGCACGATCCGGTCCGGATCCCAGACCCCGACACCGAGCTCTGTCAGTCGGGGCCAGATGCGCCGGGGACCACCGGAGTCCAGGAGCAGGGCCAGGTCCACCCGGCAGGTGACAATCTCGCCGGGGCTCACGCGCTGCTGACCGGCGGCCCGGGCAAGGATTTTTTCCGTCAACGTGCGGGGCATTTCAGCGGACCCTTTCAATGGCGCGACGCGCCAGCCGGTCCACCAGGCCGGGGGCGAATACTTTGAGCAATTGTGCCAGCTTGCCGGTTGGGGTCATGACGAGGTCCCTGGAGCGGCGTCGGGTAGCCACGACGATCTGACGCGCGCACTCGCCGACACTCATCACCCGGTTGGGGTCCAGCGGATCGATTCGTATCGGCCGGCCATCCGGCCCGGTCGCATTCTCCCGAATCCCCGTCGCCACAAACCCCGGGTAGATCATCGTGACTGTCACGCCGGAACCGTCCAGCTCGATACGTAGGGAATCGAAGAAACCGCGCATGGCGTGTTTCGAGGCCGCGTAACCGGACCGTGTGGGGACGCCGGTGAGGCCGGTCAGGCTGGCAATCCCCACGATCCGGCCCCGCGATGCCTTCAGATAGGGAAGCGCACAGGCCGTGCAATAGACCGCGCCCATGTAGTTGACCGCCATGATCCGCTCCAACATGCCCAGATCACGAATCTCGTCGACCCGGGCCCACATGGTGGCACCGGCGTTGCAAATCAGAGTGTCGAGTCGGCCGAAGCGCATGATGGTCTGCTCGATCAGTGCCCGGCAATCACTCTCCCGGGCAACGTCGGTGGGGACCACGAGCACCGTGGCGCCGAACTGGCGACATTCGGCGGCCACCGCCTCCAGGGCCGCGGAGTCCCGCGCAGCCAGCGTCAGCTGTGCCCCGAGGGTCGCCAGCTGCCGGGCCAGCTCAGCCCCGATCCCCCGGGATGCCCCGGTGATGATGACCACGTTGTCGCGCATGAAGATCCGCTGCCGGTCAGTCCCGCAGGCTATCGATACCGAGACGCTGGAATCCCAGGCACGCCTGCCGCGCAGGCTGCTCGTCACTCGTCCCGACGAGAGCCGTCGCGTGTTCCACCAGCAGCGCCAGCTCCAGGGCACGACCGAGCGTCAGTGTGAAGTGCCGCGCCCCCCGCTGGCGGGCGGCCGGCTCCCCGGTACCTCGATGCCAGGCCAGGGCGTGATCCACGGCAGCGACGCTGGCAAGACCGGCGGCGCGCAGTTCGCCATCGGCGGCCGCGGTGACGGCCCGGATCACCCGTTGCCGCAGTGCTGTCAGTCCCTGGTCCAGGTCCGCGCGCAGCAGGAGATCCAGGGAGAGCACGTTTGTTGTCCCCTCCCAGATGGGCAGCACCTGGCTGTCCCGGAGCAGCACCGGAATGCCGGTGTCCTCAACATAGCCGGCGCCGCCAAAGGCCTCGATGAGTTCGCTGGCCACCGCCACGGCCTGCTTGCCGGTGGTCGCCTTGGCGACGGGCGTCAGCAGGCGCAGTAGGGCAGCGCCAGCCGCATCGAGATCACCGCTCTCCTCCTGGCCCAGCAGCTCAACCAGAAGGAACGCTAGCAGAAAGGCGCCTGCCGACTCGGCGTCCAGGTCGTCGAGCGTCGCCCGATGCAGGGGCTGTGCGGCGAGGGCTGCGCCAAAGGCCCGGCGCTTTGCGGCGTAATCCTCGGCGAGGCCCAGGCCGTGACGCAGGAAGGAGGCGGCACACACGCTGTTCCAGGTGCGCGTGACGCGCAACATCGGTTCGATACTCCGGGTCCCGTGGGTCGTTCCGGCCACGAGGTGGGCCACGGTGCCGTCCAGGGTGAGTTCGGCAGTAGGCACCTTCCGAGTACCCAGTTTGTCCTTGAGCCGTTCCACGCGGATGCCGTTGAGTTGACCGTCCGCGTCGCGGGTTTCCACGTAGAACAGGGCCAGACCACCACCGCCTTTTCCATTGCCCTCAGGGCGAGCCAGGGTGAGTGCCATCTGTGAGGTGGCGGCGGACGTGAACCATTTCTTGCCGTGGAGGCGCCACACGCCGTCGCGGAGTTCCGCCCGAGTCTGGGACAAGCCGACGTCCGAGCCGCCCGTGGCTTCCGTCATCCACTGGCCACTCGTCCAGAACCGGGCCGGGTCGCGACTCGTGAGGCGCGGCACAGCCCGGTCGATGAGTGCCTGGTTCCCCGCCGCGAGCAGCGTTCGCGCCGCGCCGTCCGTCATGGCCAGCGGGCAGGTGTACACATCGGTGACGGGATGAAAGAGATGCACGAGCAGAAACTG
>JBBQJK010000029.1:0-10916 GCA_038325835.1 Gammaproteobacteria bacterium | reverse complement strand
CGGATCGGGGTTCTCGTGGACGTAGAGGGCGCGGATGCGGAACTCGGCAAGGACCTTGCCATGCATATTGCCGCCAGCAATCCCCGCTACCTTTCGCCGGATGACGTGCCGGAGTCTTTTCGGGCGAGTGAGCGTCGTATTCTGACTGAGCAGGCCGCCGGGGAAGGCAAGCCACCGGAGATCGTCGCGAAGATGGTGGAGGGTCGCCTGCGCAAGTACCTGAATGAGGTCGCGCTGATTGGCCAGCCATTCGTCAAGGACCCGGACACGTCCATTGGCAAGCTGCTCAAGGACCGGGGGGGCCGCGTCCACCGGTTTGTGCGGCTTGAGGTCGGGGAAGGCATCGAGAAGAAGTCCGAGAATATCGCCGAGGCTGTTGCAGCGATGCACTCTCAGGGGTGAGTTGGCCCGGGGTCGCCCGGACCCCGATCTCCAGGTCCCGATCTCCACAAGAGAGCCGATGCGGGGGCGGGCAAATCCGGTAGAATTCGCCGACCTACAAGGCTGGCACCGACCCAGTCGCCCGCGGTTTCTTCTATGAAAGATGCACGTCTGGCCTACCGGCGCATCCTGCTGAAGCTCAGCGGCGAAGCCCTTATGGGCAAAGGTGACTATGGTATTGATCCGGACGTTCTAACCCGTATTGCCGGCGAGTTGAAGGAAGTCCGTGCCCTCGGCATCGAGGTCGGCATTGTCATCGGCGGCGGTAACATCTTTCGCGGCGCCGGACTGGCCAGAGCGGGAATGGACCGCGTCACGGGGGACCACATGGGCATGCTGGCCACCGTGATCAACGCGCTGGCCTTGCAGGATGCTCTCGAGCGCGTCGGCACCTTTGCCCGCGTGATGTCAGCCCTGCAGATTCATGAAGTCAGCGAGGACTACATCCGCAGACGTGCCATACGGCACCTGGAGAAGGGCCGAGTCACGATCTTTGCGGCCGGGACGGGTAATCCCTTCTTTACCACCGATACAGCAGCCGCACTCCGTGCCATCGAAGTTGGCGCCGATATCCTTGCCAAGGGCACGAAGGTCGACGGTGTGTATACGGCCGATCCCCACAAAGATCCCCAGGCCAAGCGCTATGACCGTCTCACCTTTGATCGCGTCATAAATGACAAGCTGAACGTCATGGATACCACGGCCGTAGTGATGTGCCGCGAGAACAGCGTGCCCATCCGGGTATTTAACCTGCAGGTGGCCGGTGAACTGGTCCGGCTGGCCCAGGGCGAGGACGTCGGGACGCTGGTAACCGGTTAGGCAGGAGCGGAGGGGGCGTGATCAACGAAATTCGTCAGGACGCAGACCAACGGATGGCCAAGTGCGTCACAGCAATGGGTCAGGCGTTACGTAAACTCCGTACCGGGAGGGCAAGTCCCAGCCTCTTGGAGCATCTGATGGTCGATTATTACGGGAGCAGTGTGCCCCTGTCCCAAACCGCCAATATCTCGGTGGAGGATGCCCGGACCCTGACGGTCACGCCTTGGGAGAAGGGCATGGTGAGCGTTATCGAGAAGGCCATCATGGGTGCCAATCTCGGCTTTACTCCGGTGACCGCGGGGACCGTGATTCGGGTGCCCCTGCCGGTGCTGACTGAGGAGCGGCGGCGCGACCTAGCCAAGCTCGTCAAGCAGGAAGCGGAATTAGGTCGTGTGGCAATCCGCAATGTGAGGCGGGACGCCATGACCGACCTGAAGGAAGCACTGAAGGAAAAGTTGATTAACGAGGATCTGGAGCGGCAGGGTGCCCAGCAGATTCAGGATGTCACCGACAAGTATGTGGCCGAAGTGGACAGAATTTCCGAGGAAAAACAAAAAGAAGTCATGGAGTTCTAGTTGTTGTCTGGCGCAGCACCAAGGATGGAGTCTTGATGAATAGCGGTGGAAACGTTCGGCCAGTCAGGCCTACCCACGTTGCGATAATCATGGATGGAAACGGCCGGTGGGCGACCGCTAACGGCAAGCCCCGTCATGCCGGACACCGGGCGGGCGTTAAATCAGCTCGCCTGGTTGTTGAGGCCTGCGCGGAGTCCGATGTCAAGGTTCTCACTCTGTTTGCCTTCAGTAGTGAGAACTGGAAGCGCCCGCCCAGTGAGGTGGATGCCCTCATGCGCTTGTTTGTCGAGGTGCTCCAGCGCGAAGTGGATACCCTCCACGATAACGGCATACAGTTGCGCTTCATCGGCAACCGCGAGAGTCTCCCGACGATACTTCGCAAGCGCATGGCCGACGCTGAGGCGCGGACCGCGGCAAATTCCCGGATGACTCTGGTGCTGGCCGTGGCCTACGGCGGGCAGTGGGACATTGTTCAGGCTATGCGCCGGATCAGCCAGAAGGTCCGTTCCGGGGACCTTGACCCTGCGGACATCGACGAGGCACTGATTGCCCGCCATCGCGCCCTGGCGGGGCTGCCATCCCCTGATCTGCTCATCCGGACCGGCGGGGAGCAGCGCGTCAGCAATTTCCTGCTTTGGGATCTTGCCTATACGGAACTCTGTTTTACCGATACCTTGTGGCCTGACTTCGGTGCGGACCAGATCGCCCATGCTCTGGAGTTTTTCAGTCAGAGACAGCGCCGTTTCGGGCGAACCGGTGATCAGCTTGAGGCGGTCGCCGACTGAGGGTCTTCTCATTTCAGCGGGGTCGCAGTAGGCCATGAGCCAGTTGGCGCAGCGCATATTGACGGCGATTCCGTTACTGATAGGCCTCCTTCTGCTGCTGTTTGTCGCGCCCCTCCGGGTGGCCGTTTGGGTTACCGCGGGGGTGATGGTTTTAGGCGCCTGGGAATGGGCTGCATTTCTTGGGCTGCGTTCCCTCCCGGCCCGCGCCGCCTGTGGCGCCGGCATGGCCCTGCTGCTGGCCGGCGCGGGCTGGCTGGTCCCTGAAGTCGTCAGTTTGCACCTCTTGCTGTGGGCGGCGTTGCTGTGGTGGGCAATAGCTTTTCTCTGGATTCTCCGTTACCCAACGGTCATTCCGCCGTTCCTGGCCGCCGTCTCCGGGGTGCTGGTGCTGGTCCCGTCCTGGCTGGCCATGGTGGCCATCCTGCGTGTCCCCTCCGAGGGGCCCGCCCTGGCGTTGCTGGCCCTGAGCATCATCTTTGCCGCAGATATTGGGGCCTACTTCGCGGGCCATCGTTTTGGACGAGTCAAGCTCGCTCCCCAGGTAAGCCCGGGCAAGACCTGGGAGGGTCTCATTGGTGGCTTCCTTCTGGCCGCGGCCGTTGCCGGGGGAGGTGGACTGCTGCTGGATCTATCGCCGGGAGTCATGGTCCCCGTTGGGCTCGGGGTCGCGGCTTTGTCCGTAGTGGGGGACCTCACGGAGAGCATGTTCAAGCGCAGCGTGGGCGCCAAGGACAGTGGCCAGCTGATCCCTGGTCATGGAGGGGTCCTGGATCGGATCGATAGCATCACGGCAGCCATGCCATTCTTTGCCCTGGCCTTGTCGTGGCTGGGTTTGTCAACCGGGTAGTCGACTCGGCGCTGCTACCTTCGCTCTGCAAGGCAAGGTCTGGCGTAATGCCTTAAGATTCGCCGCATGTCACAGGTCCTCACGTCGCTCCTGGCGTTTGTCGTCGCCATAGGCCTCCTCGTCGCGATCCACGAGTACGGTCACTACATCGTGGCCCGGTTGCTGGGCGTGAAGGTCCTGCGCTACTCGATCGGCTTCGGCAACGTGCTCTGGTCGCGGCGGTCAGGCCCCGATCAGACGGAGTACTGCCTGTCGGCGATTCCCCTGGGTGGCTACGTAAAGCTGCTTGACGAGCGCGACTGTGCGGTGACCTTTGCGGAGCGTGGTCGCGCGTTCAACCGGCAGTCTGCAGCCGCCCGTATCGCCATCCTGGTGGCCGGGCCCGCGTTCAATCTGCTGTTCGCCATCCTGGCTTACACGGTTATGTTCATGAGCGGCGTCCCGGGCATGAAGCCGGTCGTCGGTCCCGTCGAGCCTTCTTCCCTGGCTGCGACAGCCGGCCTGCGGGAAGGCGACACGATCGTTGCCGTGGGTGAGCGACCGGTGCTGACCTGGGAGGCGGCAACGCTCGCGATGCTTGACGGTATGCTCTCTGATGGCTCGATCCGCCTTGCCGTCGCGGATGGCTCTGGCGGTGAGCGCGCTGTTGTGCTGCGCACGGCTGGCCGGGAATCCGAACTCACAGAGCCTGGCCAGCTTTTCCCGAAACTGGGACTGCGGCCCTGGTCCCCGGAGCCTGAGCCGGTCATCGGCGATCTGACCCCGGGCGGACCGGCCGAAAAGGGCGGCATGCTGCCCGGTGACCGGATCCTTTTCGCCGGCAGCCAGCCTGTCTCCACTTGGTCTGAGTGGGTCAAGCTTGTGCGAGCGATGCCGGGCCAGCAGCTCGACGTCACTGTTCGTCGCGGTGAGGGCGAGCTACGCCTGACCCTCGACGTTGCAGCCGAGGATACCGCAGAGGGTCAGATCGGGCGAATCGGGGCGGCCGTTAGCCTGCCGCCTGACCTGCTGGACGGTATGCGGGCCGAGGAGCGTTATGGAGCTGTTGAGGCGGTAGTGCGGGCCACGGCCAAGACCTGGGAGATGAGCGCTCTGACGCTGCAGATGATCTGGCGAATGATCGTTGGGGACGTTTCGCCGAAGAACATCAGTGGCCCCATCAATATTGCCGAGTACGCGGGTCTCAGCGCCACGATCGGGGCAGGCGCCTTTCTCAGCTTCCTGGCCATCGTGAGCATCAGCCTGGGAGTGCTCAACCTGCTCCCCATACCCATGTTGGATGGGGGCCAGATTGTCTACACGCTGGCTGAGACCGTGAAGGGCGGTCCCTTGTCGGAGCGAGCGCAAATAATCGGCCAGCAGATCGGCATTGGATTCCTTCTTGTGCTGATGAGCTTTGCCTTTTACAACGATATCTCGCGACTCATTGGCTGACCGTCCCATGAATCTTCTAGCGGCGCTGAGGGGTCCCGTCCGTAGCCTTGCGGCTGGTGTTCTGCTGACCATCTGCTCCCTGGCTACCAACGGAGCGTTTGCCCAGCAGGAGTTTTTCATCGTGAAGAGCATTCGGGTGGAGGGCCTGCAACGCATTGCGGAGGGCACTGTCTTCAACTATCTCCCGGTGAACATTGGAGACCGGGTCGACGCGAACCGAATCCGGGAGGCGATTCGGGCGGTCTACGGGACTGGCTTTTTCCGGGACGTTGAGATTCGCCGGGACGACAGCGCGCTCGTGGTAGTCGTCGCCGAGCGCCCCTCGATTGCGGACTTCACCATTACTGGTAACAAGGACATCAAGACTGAAGACCTTCAGGAGCCACTCGCCCGTATAGGGTTGAAGAGGGGCAAGACCTTCAGTCAGTCGGTCTTGGACGAGGTGGAGCAGTCATTGACCGACCAGTACTTCAGTCGCGGGAAATATGCTGCATCTGTCAAGGCTGAGGTCAAGGAGCTGCCCGACAACAAGGTCGATGTTGCGATTACCATCAAGGAAGGTGACCGGGCCCGAATCAGGCAGATCAACCTGGTGGGCAACCGCAGCTTTTCGGACGAAGACCTCCTCGAGCGGTTTGAACTCAAGACCCCGACGTGGCTCTCGTGGCTCCGTCAGGACGACCGGTATTCACGTGAAGCCCTGTCGGGTGATCTGGAGAAGCTGCGGTCCTTCTATATGGACCGGGGCTTCGCAGACTTTGGTGTTGAGTCAACGCAGGTCGCAATTTCGCCTGGCAAGCGCGACATCTTCATCACAATCAATCTCCTGGAGGGTGAACGTTACAAAGTCAGCGATGTGCGTCTTGGCGGTGATCTGGTGCTGGAGGAGGCCCAGTTGAATCCGTTCGTGCAGGTCAAGCCCGGGCAGACCTACTCCCAGCAACTGGTTACCCAGAGCGCTGACCTTATTCGCCTGCGTCTCTCGGAGGAGGGCTATGCCTTTGCCACGGTTGAGCCGGTGTCTGACCTGGACCGCGACGGAAAGACTGTCGCCATAACTCTGTACGTGGAGCCAAAGAACCGAGTCTATGTTCGCCGGATCAACTTCAATGGCACGGCGGCGGTCAACGATGAGGTTTTCCGGCGGGAGATGCGCCAGCTTGAGGACGGCTACCTGTCCAACAGTCGGCTGGAGCGGTCCAAGATCCGTCTGCAGCGCCTGCCGTACATCGAGAAGGTCGAGGCGACCACCAATCCCGTTCCGGGAACGCCAGATCTCGTGGACCTGGATTTCGACATTACCGAGGGCCTGCCTGGCCAGTTTGGTGGCGGTGTGGGTTACTCTGCCGCCCAGAACCTTATCCTGAACGCCAACTTCGTCCATACCAACTTTCTGGGTACGGGCAATCGCATTCAGGCTGATGTCAACACCGGTCAGTTCCGCACTGTTTACGGAGTTTCCTATACCGACCCCTACACCACGATCAACGAGGTCAGTCGAACGATCAGCCTGGCCTATCGGGACATCACCGCGTTCACGTCCGAGGCCTCGGATTTCTCCACCAAGACAATTTCTGCGTCCGTTGAGTACAGCTACCCGATCACCGAGTTTCAGCGGATCATTTTTGGTGGAACGTGGCAAAGCGCGGAGTTGCTGTCGAATAGCCGCAGCAGTCTCCAGGCGCAGGACTGGGTAAAGAGCAACGGCAACAGCGATACCAGTATTTTTAATGGTGGCGCCATCTATACCACGGACTTCGACACCTTTGAGCTGCTGGGCGGCTGGGTCTACGACAGTCGGAATCGCGGGCTCTTTGCAGATCGCGGTGCCCGCCACCGGTTGGTGGCGAATGTAACGGTCCCGGGCAGCGACGTTGAGTACCTCACCATTAACTATAATTATCAGCAGTATTGGCCCATAAACCGATGGGCTACCATGCTTTTTAATCTCGATCTCGGCTACGGCACCGGTCTGGGCGATACCACGTCTCTTCCGCCCTACAAGAACTACTTCGCGGGTGGTCCCGACAGCGTCCGGGGCTTCGAGGAGAATTCTCTGGGACCGATCGATACTCTGGGCAACCCCTACGGCGGGGATGCAATTGTGGCGGCCCAGACCGAGTTTCTTCTGCCCATCCCGGAAAAGTGGCAGTTCAAGGCCCGGTTCTCCCTGTTCTACGATATTGGTAACGTATTCTCCCTCGGCGATGTGGAGTTTTTCGACAAGCCGCCGGGATTTACGCCGATCAACTATGATTTCAGCGCCGGGCAGTTGAAACAGTCCTACGGTATTGCGGCCCAGTGGCTGGCCCCTCTGGGCTTGTTCCGCTTCAGTTATGCCTTCCCCGTCAACTCCGAGGGAGGTACGGACAGTGTGCTTTGTCCGGTACCTGTACCCCAGGGGTGTGTGCCGACAGGCGGGACCTACGGGGACCAGACGGCGCGGTTCCAGTTTTCAATCGGCGGTGCCTTTTAGTTATAGCCGCTACGGTTTAGTCAACGGCCGGCCTTCGGGCTGAGGTCACGTTTAATGTAAGGGAATAGAGATGTTTCACGTAAAAAGACTCGGTCAGTTGGTTGTCATCCTGGTATCAGCGATGCTGGTCGTGCCGTCGGTTGCGCAGGCGCAGACAGCCAAGGCGCTGAAGATTGGTTTCGTTAACGTGCAGCGACTGCTCATTGAGTCACCGCAGGCGAACGCTGCCAACCGTGCCCTCGAGAACGAGTTCGCGCCTCGCCAGAGAGACCTTCTTGCCAAACAAAAGGCATTCAAGGACAGGGCGGACAAGTTCCAGAAGGACGGCGCGGTCATGGGAGCGGACGAACGCCGCAATGCCGAGAATGACCTCCGCAGGGATGAGCGGGATCTGGCTCGCCAGGTGGAGGAGTTGAGGGAGGATCTCAACAACCGCAAGAACGAGGAGCTCGGCAAGCTGCGGATTGATGTCCTGCGTGAGATCGAAGGCTTTGCCAAGCAAGGCGGCTTTGATCTCATACTCAGTGATGGTCTGTATGTTGCGCCCGCGCTGGATGTCACAGCTCAGGTACTGCAGGGTTTGCAGAGCCGGAATGGCGCGCCCAAGGCTCCCGCGAAGCCCTGATCATCCGGGAGTCCCGACGGCGGGGGTCGGGCCTTGCCGGCTGGTGTGTTGCTGCGGACAGCGTGGCGTAGCAGACCATTAAACGACGAAGCAGGGGAAGTTGGTGCGATGGGCGTGAGTCTTGGCGTGCTGGCCGTGCGCTACGGCTGCGAGCTCCGGGGCGATCCGGGCCACATCGTTGAGCGGGTTGCGACGCTCGCCGGCGCCGATAATCGCTCCGTCACGTTTCTGGCAAATTCCAGCTATCGCAGCCAGCTCGCAGGAACGCGGGCTGCCGCGGTAATCCTTTCGCCGGCGGACGCGGACGGCTGTGGTGTCGCAGCGCTCGTGACGCGGGATCCCTATGTGGTTTACGCCCGTATTGCTGCGGAATTGCACCCGGCTGCGCCCCTTACCTCGGGCATCCATGCTTCCGCAGTCATTGCTTCAGAGGCAACTGTGCCCCCCTCCTGCGAAGTGGGCCCCGGCGTCGTGGTGGGTGCGGGGGTCGTTCTGGGGGAGCGCGTCGTCCTGGGTCCGCGTACCGTACTCGGGGACCGCGTGGTTATCGGTGCGGATACGCGTCTCATGGCCGGAGTTACGGTATACCCCGATGTCCGGATCGGACTGCGGTGTGTGCTGCACACAGGCGTGGTGCTGGGGTCCGACGGCTTCGGGTTTGCCCGGGAACGCGAGGGCAGCTACGTCAAGGTTCCGCA
The DNA here is from genome assembly GCA_038325835.1 of Gammaproteobacteria bacterium. Taxonomy (GTDB): domain Bacteria; phylum Pseudomonadota; class Gammaproteobacteria; order Steroidobacterales; genus SHZI01. The sequence continues at coordinate 2,216 of JBBQJK010000029.1, read as the reverse complement.
GCTTGGCAGCGTTGAGGTGGGCAACGACGTGGAGATCGGCGCCAACACAACCATTGATCGCGGCGCTATCGAAAACACCGTGATCGGCGCTGGGGTCAAGCTCGATAACCAGATCCAGGTGGGGCACAATGTCCGCATCGGCGAGCACACGGTAATTGCCGCTCAGGTGGGCATTTCTGGCAGTACGACGATAGGCGCCCGGTGCACCATTGGCGGCCAGGCCGGATTCGCCGGCCATATCGTTGTGGCGGACGACGTGATCATTGGCGGCGGGACCAGCGTGCTGGGCTCAATCCGTGAGGCGGGCATCTACGGCGGCGGTGGTACTCCGGCCGACCATATCCAGCGCTGGCGGCGCAACATGGCACGTTTCGGGCAGCTGGACGACTTGGCCAGGCGCTTGCGAACCATCGAGAAGAGTCTTGCAGAAGCAATCAAGTCGGGATTGAACAGACCTTGAGTGACATACACCCGACAGCAATCGTGGCGCCTGGGGCAGAGCTCGATGTTGGCGTCAGTGTCGGGCCTTACGCGGTAATCGGTGCCGGGGTCCGCATTGGTGCGGGAAGCACAGTGGGTGCTCACGCCGTTCTCAAGGGTCCTGCGACCATTGGGCGGGAGAACCGGATCTTTCAGTTCGCCTCCATTGGCGAGGATCCGCAGGACAAGAAGTATCGGGGCGAGCCTACCCAGCTGGCCATAGGGGACCGCAACACCTTTCGGGAGTTCTGCACGATCAATCGCGGTACCGCGCAGGATGAGGGCGTCACCCGCATTGGCAACGATAACTGGATCATGTCCTACGTCCATGTTGCGCACGACTGTGTGGTGGGCAATGAAGTCATCTTCTCGAACAATGCCACCCTTGCAGGCCACGTGCAGGTCGGCGATCACGTGATCTGTAGCGGCTTTTCTGCCGTTCACCAGTTCTGTCGCCTGGGCGCGCACAGTTTTCTGGGCGGCTTTGCTGCCGTGACTCGCGACGTCCCGCCCTACGTCATTGTGGGCGGACAGCCCACGGCACCGCACGGTATCAATAGCGAAGGCCTGAAGCGCCGCGGCTTTACCGCGGACCAGCTGCGAAACCTTAAAGAGGCCTATCGAATTCTCTACCGCGAACAGCTCCAACTTTCAGAGGCCCGGGAGCGGCTTGCGGTGCTGGCGGAGACGCAGCCAGAACTGCGCATACTCGTCGACTTTATCGACAAGTCAGAACGCAGCCTGATTCGCTGACTGAACGAATGCCGAGGATCGCCATCGTGGCCGGCGAGATCTCGGGGGACCGGCTCGGCGCTGGACTCATCCGCGCCGTCCACGCCCGCCGTCCGGATGTGGAGTTTTTTGGCGTTGCCGGGCCCGCCATGCGTCAGGCTGGCTGCGAGGTCTGGGTGCCCAGCGAGGAACTGGCGGTCATGGGTATCGCCGAGGTCGTTCGGCACCTGCCCCGCCTGCGGCTAATTTTTCGGGATTTGGAGCAGCGTCTCAGTGGCGACCTGCCGGACCTCTACATCGGCATCGATGCGCCAGACTTCAATTTGAGGCTTGAGCGCCGTTTGCGGCCGAGAGGCCTGCGCACCCTCCACTATGTCTCACCCTCCGTCTGGGCCTGGCGTCCTGGTCGGGTCCGTGTGCTGCGGGAAGCCTGTGACCACGTGCTGTGTCTGCTGCCCTTCGAAGCTGCCTTTCTGCATCAGCACGACGTCCCCGCGACCTTCGTCGGGCATCCACTCGCTGACGAGATCCAGCCGGATCCTGACCGGGCCCTGGCCCGCACCGCCCTGGGTCTCCCGGTTACCGGGCCGATCGTGGCCATGCTTCCGGGCAGTCGGGCGGGCGAGTTGGAACGCCTGTCCCCGGTCTTTGCGGCAACGGCAGCGTGGCTGCACGCGCGCCTGCCGGACCTCACCGTGATTGTGCCCATGGCCACGCCGGCTCTTAAGGCCCGCTTCTCTCAACTCTGGAGCCCGGCAGCGACAGGTGGCGTACGGCTGCAGATTCTGGATGGACGGGCGCAATCCGCCATGGCGGCGGCGGATGTGGTGTTGCTGGCGTCCGGTACCGCAACCCTCGAAGGAATGCTCATCAACCGGCCGATGGTTGTGGCCTATCGTTTGTCGGCGTTTACATATGTCCTGCTGAAGGCCTTGCGCCTGATTCGTGTCGAGCATTTTGCTCTCCCCAACCTGCTGGCGGGTGAGCGCCTGGTTCCGGAGTTC
>JBBQJK010000028.1:0-10929 GCA_038325835.1 Gammaproteobacteria bacterium | reverse complement strand
CTGTGGCCCATCTCGATAATCATCGAGACGATCGTGGCCTGGTCGTGGTTGGTGGTGGCATTGCGGACGAAGGACTGGTCGATCTTGAGGGTGGAAATCGGGAACTGTTGAAGCGCGCTGAGTGACGAATACCCTGTGCCGAAGTCATCGATGGCCAGTCGCAGGCCCATGTTGTGTAACTCATCAAGCAGACGCAGCGTGCGCTTGGGGTCTTCCATCAATGTGGTTTCGGTGATCTCAAGTTCCAGGTTGGCGGGCAAGACGCCATGTTTGCCGTAGATCGCCTGCACCCGGCTGATGAAATCGCGCTGCTTGAGCTGGCGCAAGGACAGGTTCACCGCTACCCGTCCTGGATCTACGGGGGTCATCTGCCAGCGCTGGTAGTCACTGCAAACCCGGTCGAGCACCCACTCGCCGATCTGCAGGATCATGTTGCTTTCTTCGGCCAGCGGGATGAACTCTGACGGCAGCACGATTCCCCGGTCGGTCAACTCCCAGCGAACCAGGGCTTCCGCGCCGGCGATGGAGCCGTCCCGCAGGTCAATCTTCGGCTGGTAGTGCACCCGAAGCTCGTTCTTCTCGAAGGCTTTCCGCAGGCGGCTTTTCAGCATCAGCCGCTCGACGGTCGCGGCGTTCATGTCGGCGTGATAGACGTCGAGGGCGCCGCCGCCCTGGCGCTTGGCCCGGTACAACGCGGCATCGGCGTTCCGAATCAGATCGATGACGTTGTTGCCGTCCCCGGGGTAGAGCGCCACTCCCGCGCTGGTGGTCATGTAAAGCTGATGTCCCTGATAGTGCAGCGGCTCAGCAATGGTTTCCTGCAGCAGGCGCGTAGTGGCCACGACCTCGGCCCTCAGGTTGCGCGTCGGATCCAGGTTGTCGAGGATCACGCCGAATTCGTCCCCGGCCAGCCTCCCGACGACGGAGGAGTCGGGCAGAATGCCGCGCAACCGGTCCGTCAGCGTCTCGAGGCAGAGATCCCCTGCGGTGTGGCCGAAGGTGTCATTGATCTCCTTGAATTTGTCGACGTCGAGGTAGATCAGTGCGAGGCGGTGGTCGCCCCGCCGCGCCCGGGCGATCGCCCGCTGGAGCAGGTGCTGAAACTGCATCCGGTTGGGGACCTTCGTCAGTGCGTCGATGCGCGCGAGGTAGCGGATGCGCTGCTCGGCAACCTTGCGCTCGCTGATGTTGCGGGCCGTCAGAACATAACCCTGGGCGCCGGGCTCATCCGCCACGATCCCGGCTGCGGTGTACGCCACGGGGACCTCTTCTCCGGCACTGTTCAGGAAGGCGGTTTCCCGCGTTCGTGCCAGCGGGTCCGACAACGTGAAGCCGCTCCGCTGGGTCGGGGCCACGAGGCTGACGAGGGGCTGGCCGCGCAGCTCGGCGGCGGTTTGTCCGAGCAGCCGTTCAGCGGCGGGGTTCACGCGGGCGATAGCGCCATCCAGGCGGGTGACCACGACGGCGTCGCTCATGCTGGCAATAACCTGGCTCAGGTAGTCGCGGGATCCCGCCGTCGTTCGCAGGCTGAGGCGCAGGCGCTCGAGAGCCTGCGCGAGGACGCCAATCTCGGCCGGGTCGCTGCTGCTGATGTCCGCAGTGAGGTTCCTCTGGATCAGTTTCTCCACGGCCGCGGTGAGCTCCACGGCCGCCTGCTGGCGCCGGGCGAGACGCGTCCGCAGCACGAGAGCGAGGATAACCACTGCGACGAGCATGCCGAGCAGCAGGACCAGGAGGACCAGCGGTGTGGTGGAGGCGTGGTCGGCTGCCGTGCTGACAACCGCTGTATCAAGGCTTGAGCGGGGCTGCATTATTGGTGCTATTCGGCCCTCGAAGGCCGCTAGCATGACAATGCTAGGGAGTCCGGACAAGCGCGGTCCGACGGTGCCCGCGGCTGCCATCAGTGCCAACTGTGCCCCGGCACACGTCCAACCCGGTGCAGGCGGGGTTTAGAATGGCGCCGTGGCCCAGAGAAGCGCGTTGATCGTGGACGATTCCCGGACTGCCCGCGAAGGGCTCCGGCGCATGCTGGCAGACCACGAACTCCGGGTGGAGACTGCCGAATCCGCTGAAGCGGCCCTCGAGTTCCTGGCCCTGCATCGCCCCGACGTCATTTTCATGGACCACATGATGCCGGGCATGGACGGCTTCCAGGCCGTCAAGGCCATCAAGGAAAATCCGGCGACGGCGACGATCCCCGTGATGATGTACACCTCCCAGTCGGGCGAACTCTATGTGGGCCAGGCCCGGGCGCTCGGTGCTGTGGGGGTCCTGCCCAAGCAGATCAAGCCCGTCGAGGTCCGGGAGGTGCTCCGCTCCCTGCACCTGCTGCCGGGCGATGAGCCGTCCTTTCCCGCACGTCGCGTCGGCGACCCGGGCGTGCTGCCCGGGGTCGAATCCGTCAATGCCCCTGCGGACTGGTCGGACCTGCATCGCTGGCTGCAGGAAATGCTCGTCGACCACAACCGTGCGTTGCGGGCCGATCTTGAAACCACCGTCAGCCGTGTCCTGAGTGACCACCTGCCGACGGCGAGGGCCGTGGGAAAATCACCAGCACCGCGGACCCCGTTCTGGCCCGCCGGCGCACTGATCACGACGCTGGCCGTCGTGGCCGCTACGTTCGTCTGGCTGCACCTTGACTCCGAGGCCAAGTGGCGGGCGGCTACCCGGCAGAACCTTGGCCTGCTTGCCGAACTGAACGCCCGCCGCGCGGGCGACGTGGTGGAGGCAACGGCCGAGGTTGCCCGCCGGGGCCAGCCGGCAGGCCCCACGCCGGTCTGGTCCACGGACGTGGCGGCGGCGCTCGAGTGGAGCGTCAACCAGGGCGCCAGTTACCCTCCCGACGCGTTGCCCTTCGACGATGCGCAGCTGGTCAGGCTCACCGGGCTTCTCGACCGCCTGCGCGCCTTGGATTTCCGCGGCACGGTTCGGCTGGAGGGGCACGTCGGCGACTTCTGCATGCGGCGGGCGCGTGACGAATCCTGGGAGATCGCTCCCGACGACCTGCCGGTTGCGCGTTGTGACCGGGTCGGCTTATCGCCTGAGGAAGCCCGTGCGGAGTCAGCGCGACAGTCCGTTGCCTTCGCCAATTATCTGGCCGAGCTGGCCGTGAGCGGCGGGCCTATCAGTGTTGAGTTCGAGCCGCTCGGGAACGCCAGGCCCCTCGTTCCTTACCCAGCCCTCACGGCCGATGTCACTGCCGGGGAGTGGAACCGGATTGCGCGGCAAAACCAGCGGGTGGCAGTCAGATTCGCCCCGCAGCCAGCACCTGCTCAGGTACAAGTTGGCGGATCATGACGGGCGCTGGCTTCAGACCACCGCGCTTGTTGCGGCACGCGAATGTCCAGGCAGGTCTGGCCAATAGCAGCTGGCGTCGCAAGCACGTGCTCAGAGAGGCCGACAGCCTGCTCGCTGTCACTGATAATCTCATCGTCGAGTGCAATGACGGCGTGCGGCTGTCGGCCCAGCACACGCGGCCCCGGCAACCCAATGGTCGCGTGGCAATCCTCCTCCACGGCTGGGAGGGCAGTTCTTCCTCGCTGCACGTCCTGTCGGCCGCCGACCGCCTCTGGCGGGCGGGCTTTCGCATCGTGCGGATCAACATGCGGGACCATGGGGGAACCGAGCACCTGAACCGCGGCATCTTTCATTCCTGTCGGCTGGATGAAATGGTGGATGCGACCCGCTGGGTCCGTGAGAGTTTTCCCGGTGAGTCCCTGTACCTTGCGGGCTATTCCCTGGGCGGCAATTTTGCCCTCCGCATCGCCGCGGCCGCAGGACCTGCCTCCGGGATCGCGCGGGTGGCTGCAATCTGTCCGGTGCTGGATCCGGAGGAGACCATGCTGGCGCTGGATTCCGGCTCGGTAATTTACCGTCGTTACTTCATGAACAAGTGGCGTCTGTCCCTGGAACGCAAGGCACAGGCGTTTCCCGCGGACTATGATCTCAGCGCGCTGGCCCCGTTTCGCTCGCTGCGGGACATGACGGACCACTTCGTTAGGCGCTACACGGAGTATCCCGATCTGCAGAGCTATCTCCATGGCTATGCCGTCACCGGGGATCGGCTGGCAGGGCTGGCCGTGCCGACCTCCATCCTCCTGGCAGATGACGATCCCGTCATTCCTGCCGGCTCTTCGGATCGCCTGGCCAGATCCCCTGCGCTTACGGTTCAACGCACACGCTGGGGAGGTCACTGCGGTTTCCTGCTGGACTACCGGTTGCGCACCTGGTCGGACGACTACCTGGTGCAATCCTTCTCCCAGTAGGAGCGCCTTCAGGCGCGATCGGCATCCTTCGCGCTTAAAGGCGCTCCTACGGGTTGAACCCGTAGCCGAGCTCTTCCGTCTCGGCGACGAAGCCGTTCTCGAAACGTACCAGCTGCATCAGCCGACGGGGGCCAAAATTGTAGGTCCATTCCTCCACGTCGATCTCGAGGTACGAACGGTCATAGGCCAGGACCTCGCGCTCGACGCGGAGGCCGTGGGGGCCTTCGATCACGACGCGTGGGCGGGTTCTGCCTTCCCGATAGATGCGCCGCTCCTGCACGCCGAGCGGCTCACCGCAGTGTTTCCGCACCTTGGAGTAGTGGTCCCCCGTGGCTACGAGCTTCGAGCCGCAGCGAAAGGCGAGTGCCGGCCCTGCGGCCAGCAGCAACAGCCCGCAGGCGGCCAGCAGCAGGGGCTGAAGCCAGGGCCGGTACAGGGCGTCACGAAGCGGCATGGCCCTTTTTATAGCACGAGGATTAACGGCTCCTGTCACCGGGTACCGCCGGTTTGACGATAACGTGTAATCTGCCCCACCCGTCAACCCAGACGCCCTGACTTTTAAGGACCGGAACCTTGGGAAAGCTGCTCGAAACCCGCCTGCATCGCCTGTCGGCACCGGAGATGGCCGGTCTCGTGCGTGGCGGTAAGCGGGGCGTGGAGCGGGAGTGTCTGCGCATTACCCCGAGCGGCCAGTTGGCGAGAACCCCTCATCCAGGTGCTCTGGGTGCCGCGCTCACCAATGAGTACATCACCACGGACTACTCCGAGGCGCTGCTCGAGTTCGTGACCCCGCCGCAGCTGGCCAACTGGGAGACGATCCAGTTTTTGTGCGACGTGCACCAGTTCGTGATGGAACGGATCGGTGACGAGCTGCTCTGGCCCCTCAGCATGCCCTGTGCCATCAGCAGCGATGCCGATGTGCCGCTGGCCCAATACGGCTCGTCCAACATCGGCCGGATGAAAACGATCTACCGCGAGGGCCTTGGCCATCGTTACGGCCGGATCATGCAGGCCATCTCCGGGATCCATTACAACTACTCGCTGCCTGATGCGTTCTGGCCCGCCTATCAGCAACTGGAGGCGCAGCAGGGCGACCTGCAGGCCTTCCGGTCGGCGACCTACCTCGGTGCCGTCCGCAATGTGCGCCGGCTTGACTGGCTCCTGCTGTATCTGTTCGGCGCCTCGCCAGCCCTCTGTAAATCCTTCGTTCGCGGTCGTGGCGCCACCAACCTGCAGGAACTGGATGCGGGCACCCTGTTCGGGCCCTTTGCCACGTCATTACGGATGAGCGATCTGGGTTACCGCAACAGCGCCCAGGCCAGTCTTAAGGTGTCGGCCAACAGCCTCGAGGAGTACGTCCGGGATCTCTACCAGGCAACCCATACACCCCGTCCCGAATTCGAGCGGATCGGCGTGCGGGTGGAGGGCGGATACCGGCAGCTCAATGCCAATCACCTGCAGATCGAAAACGAGTTCTACAGCACGATCCGCCCAAAGCGGGTGACGCAGCCGGGGGAGCGGCCCACGGCGGCGCTGCGTCGGGGTGGCGTGCAGTACATCGAGCTGCGGGCCCTGGACATCAGTCCGTGGGATCCGGTGGGCATAAACCAGCGCCAGCTTCGTTTTCTGGAAGTGTTCCTTATCTACTGTCTGCTCCAGGAGAGCCCGTCGATCTCGATGGCGGAGCAGGAGCGTATCGACATCAATCACGGCCTTGTCGCACGGCGTGGCCGCGAGCCTGGCCTGCAGTTGGTGCGCGACGGGCACAGCGTGGTCCTGCAGGACTGGGCCGGGAGCATCTGTCGGGATATGGTTCAGGTCGCGCGCCTTATCGATCCAGGCGAAAAGCAGGGCCATGTGGCGGCGATCCGTTATCAGCTGGACGCCGTCGATGAGCCTGAACGCACGCCCTCCGCCGCCCTGCTGAAGGAGCTGAGCAGCGGAGGCCAGTCACTGGCCCAGTACGGACTGGCGCTCGCCGGGCGCACCCGCGAGTACTTCCTCGCTCTCGCTCTCGCTCCCGAGCTGAATCGGCACCGTGATCTGCTCACCGCCGAGGCTGCGACCTCCCTGGCGAAGCAGAAAGAGATCGAAGCAACCGATAATCAGTCCTTCGACGAGTATCTCGGCCGCTACCTCGCCTAGCACCCCATGAGCGATTACACTTGCCGGATCTGCCGGTCAGCGGGTGGGGCCCGTCCATGAAACGGCTTTTTGCCATCTCTTTTCTGGCGGGCCTGCTGGTAGTTGTTCTGGCCACCACGTTCTGGCCCCTGCCCACCCATCTCCGGTACCGCTCCCTGATTACCGTTCCGACCGATGGCGGTCGTCAGGAGGAGTTCGTCATTCGCTGGCCGGAAGATCGCATCCGGCTGCCTGGGGAGGACCGTTCAGACCTGCCCGCCACCGCTGCTGTCGGGGCGGCAGTGCTGGAAGACAGCGCCGGCCAGCGCGCCAGTGCCGAGCTGTTCCGCCTGCGGGACGCTGACGACAACGTGATTGGGGTGGCTACCCGGCTGGCCGGCACGGGTGGGGCCATCGCGGACCCCGGCCGCTCGGCCTCGAACTGGCTGCTCGTCATTCCCAGCCGCGGGGCACTGTTCCTTGCGCAGACTGATGTGCAGGACACGACTGTGACCGAGGTGCCGACGGCGGATGGCCCCGTGGTCTTCGCGCAGGCCCAGACGGCGGCGTTCTGGGCGGAGCGCCAGCGCCTGCTGGTTACGGCGAATGCGCCGGCAACCACCGGTTCGGTAACTACCGGCAGAGTTGTGCGCGGGACCAGCGAATTCGAAGGGCTTAGGGGCAGTTTTACCGAGACCTGGGCGCTGGATGAAGTCAGCGCCGATGGCAGCACGCAGGGCCGGATCCTGCTTGCCACTTTCACCGCGGCAGGTACCTGACGGTGCGGGCTCTGGTTGGCGTGCTTGGGCTCTTGCTGGGTCTGCTGGTCGGCGCTTCCACAGTGCTTCTGAACCCGCTGGCCTGGATGCGGGGCTTGCCACCGTTGTCGAGCGAAATCGGACCCTTCAAGACCTATCGTGGGGAAGCCTACCGGGGCATTGATCTCGGCGCTGGCAGTCTCCTCCGGGCCGGACGCCAGGACCCCGAGGCCGCACTGAATGACCCCGCGCTGCGCCATGTCCGGATCGCCATCATCGTCTTGCCAGCTGGCGCGGGGGCGCCGGCCGCTTTGGCCGTCAAGGTGTCTGCCGCCGCAGAAAGCAATTCCCTCTGGCGGGCCCAGCTCGGCACCAATGACTACTGGAATATCTACTGGCCTGGCGAGGGCAGTATTTTCGCCACTGGCTACAGTAACTACTGGGCCGTGACGCGCGATGGATTTTTCGCGGTCCTTGGCGGTGACTTCGACGGTGCCCGCGCCGCGGGTTACCCGGTTTCCGCACCGCCGCCGCCCGGCAGCGCCGCCGGTGTGACCGGCGCCGCAGGACGCTACGCCGGCTTTACCGGAGAGATCCGGGAGCTGTGGTATCCGCGCGCCGGTAACCCCAGGGGCACGGACCCCGACTGGGCTGTCGCCATCAAGGCGAACCCTCCGCCGGTTACAGCGCGCTAGGCCTCGAGGGCTTCGGCGATACCCTTAAAGGGAACAGCAGTGTCGCCCAGCAGGGCGGGATCTGGCCGCGCACCCAGCCCAATCAGCTTTTTGGACAGCATGAATTCCCGGGGACTGTTGATCGCGTAGACCGCCGTCAGCCGCCCTTTGTGGAGGTAGAACACGGCGAAGGACCGGGACTCGGGATCGCCGCGGACCACCGCCTGGTCCGTTGCCGACGACAGGCCCACGATCTGCAGCTTCAGGTCGTACTGGTCAGACCAGAACCAGGGAATCTGGGCATAGGGTTCGAGCCGGCCAAGGAGCGTCATCGCTGCCGTTTTCGCCTGCTCCTGCGCGTTGTGTACCGACTCCAGGCGCAGGCGCCGGCCAAGCAGCAGGTTCGGGTGATTCGTACAGTCGCCCACGGCAAGGATGTCCGGATCGCTGGTACGGCAGTACTCGTCCACCATGATGCCGTTGTCGCACACAATGCCGGCGTCGGCGGCCAGCTCGACGTTGGGCAGGATGCCGATACCCACGAGGGCGAGGTCTGCCGGAATCTCGACGCCATCGCTGCCCACCACACCCTGCAGGCGGGTCCCGCCGGCGAAAGCGTGGACTCCGGTGTTGCACCGGATATCTACTCCCGCTGCCCTGTGCACCCGGGCCATGAATGCTGATATCTGCGGGGCCTCGACCCGGGCCATGACCCGATCCGCCATCTCCACCACGGTGACCTTCAGGCCCTGGCTGATCGCCACGGCGGCGACTTCGAGCCCGATGTAACCCGCCCCAACGATGACGAGGGAGGCGCCGGGACGAAAATCCGGCCGGATACGCTCTACATCGCCAACGGTACGCAGGTAGTGCACCCCGGCAAGCCGGTGGCCGGGCAGCGTAACTTCCCGCACGCGGCTGCCGGTGGCGAGCACCAGCTTGTCGTAGGTGAGCGATTTGGCTGTGGACAGCTCCACCGTCCGGGATCCGGGCAGGATCCGCATCACGCGGGTATTGAGCAGCACGTCCACCCGATGCTCGACATAGAACTTCTCCTGGCGCAGAAGCAGCCGCGGCACGTCAAGTTCTCCGGCCAGGAACTTCTTCGAGAGGGGTGGCCGCTGGTAAGGGAGGTAGGGCTCCTCCCCCACCATGACGAGGCGGCCAGCGAAGCCACCCTGGCGGAGGGACACGATGGTCTGGCCTGCGGCCTGGCCAGCCCCCGCGATCACGATGGTGTTTTGCATGAGCGGATTATACTGGCCACATGCACAGCTCTCTCACCCAGGCCATCCGTATTCAGCGCTTTGGCGGCCCCGAGGTCCTGGAATGGCAGGAAGTGTCCCTGCCGGTCCCCCCGCCCGGCGAAGTGACGATCCGTCAGACAGCCGTCGGGCTCAATTTTATCGACACCTATCACCGTTCGGGCCTGTATCCGCTGACCTTGCCCGCCGGGATCGGCGCGGAAGCGGCGGGCCGTGTCGAAACGCTCGGCGCCGGTGTGGTCGGGTTCGCGGTGGGCGATCGCGTGGCCTACGCGGGCTTACCGCCCGGGGCCTACGCGGAACGGCGCAACTGGCCTGCGGAGCGGCTGGTGAAGCTCCCCGCAACGGTCAGCGACGACGTCGCCGCGGCGGCCATGCTCAAGGGGCTCACCGCCTGGTATCTCCTCCGGCGCAGCTACCGCGTCCAGCCCGGTGACAGCGTCCTGCTCTATGCGGCTGCCGGCGGGACCGGCACACTGCTGAGCCAGTGGGCGACAGCGCTGGGTGCAAGGGTTATCGGTGTGGCCGGCGGAGCGGCCAAGGCAGAGCTGGCCAGGGCCCACGGCTGTGCGGCAACCGTCCTCGCGGACGACCCCGATTTTGTGCAGAAAGTGCGGGACCTTGCCGGTGGCGGCGTGGCCGTGGTTTACGATTCGGTAGGCCGGGACACCTTCTTCAAGTCCCTGGATTGCCTGCGCAAGCACGGCACGATGGTGACCTTCGGCAACGCGTCGGGTCCAGTAGAACCCTTTTCGCCGATGGAGTTGGCCAAGCGCGGCTCACTGCACCTGACGCGCCCGTCACTCTTCGACTTCATTGCGACCCGTGCAGATCTGGAAACCGGCACGGGGGAGTTGTTCGACGTCGTTACCAGTGGCGCGGTGCGGATTGCCATTGGGCAACGCTATCCCCTCCGAGATGCCGCCCGGGCGCACCGCGACCTGGAGGGTCGGCGGACAACCGGGGCGACGGTGCTCGAGCCCTGAGGCAAAACCAGCCGAAACAGGTGCTTTCAGGAGAGGCGCGATGCAGCGCCACTCTGTACCTTGACCATGCCTCCTGCAGAAACCAGAATGGTGCCAGAACGGTTCCATGCTGGTTCCAGAAAGGCAGGCAGGCCAATGCCCATGACCATTACCCTGAAAAGCATTCCAGACGCGATCTATTCCCGGCTCCGACAGTCCGCCGACCTGCACCACCGCAGTTTGAACAGCGAGGTGATCGCCTGTCTTGAACGGGTACTGCTTCCGGTCACCATTCATCCCGACGAACGGCTCCTGCGAATCCAGCGCCTGCGGCCGCCACGCGCCATCAAGGCAAGCTCCATGGACAAAGCGAAGCGGGCCGGGCGGGCGTGATCGTCGTTGATACGAACATCCTTGCGTATCTTTTCGTCAGGTGTGAGTTCACGCCCCCCGCAGAAACGCTCTTTCGACGCGACCCGGACTGGGCAGGACCCGTCTTGTGGAGGAGCGAGTTCCGCAATGTACTTGCAACCCAAGTCCGACGGCGGACACTGACGCTAGAGCAAGCGTGTAATCTCCAGATGGAGGCAGAAGACGTGATGGCGGGGCGGGAATTTCAGGTCCCGTCGGCAGATGTCCTGCGCCTCGCCGCCGGAAGCCAGTGCTCTGCCTACGACTGCGAGTTCGTGTTGCTCGCCCAGCGGCTGAACGTACCATTAATTACCAACGACCGGGCCGTGCTGGTGGGGTTTCCCGATACTGCTGTTCCGCTGCTCTGACGAGACCTCGGGCGACTACGGTAGCCTGCGCGTGGGGGAGGCCGCTGTGGCCGTAAATGCTGTCATGGAATCCATCTGGCGCGTGGTCGCCGCCATTCC
>JBBQJK010000027.1:0-11217 GCA_038325835.1 Gammaproteobacteria bacterium | reverse complement strand
ACGCGACCTCTGGACCGCCGACGCTGAACGGTACTTTGGCGGCGGGCCCGAGAACCCGGCCGTCGCCGTGATCCGCGTGACGCCCCACCTCGCCGAGTCCTGGGACGGGGCCTCGGGCACGGTCAGGGCCCTCTGCAAGTTCCTGAAGCGCGACCCGGCGGCCAGCACCGAGCAGGTCAAGGTGGCGTTTTAACAGGCTGTCCCACCGCCCTTGCGGCCGACGCCTTCACCCATCTCAAGGCGATTGTGTGGAGAAGAGTGGCACAGCGCTGTTGAAGCGCGCCCGCATTGAGCTTGATGCGGGTGTCGTCTACCGAAACGACAGCCGGGCATTGATCAAATTGGCAAAAACCCGCCAGGGGTACCCGGGGTCCCTAATTTGCGCAATCGCATTCATCGCGCCACCTCTGGATTTGATCCGGGTTTCGACTTCATGTTGAAGCTTTCGCCACAGCCGCATTCGCTCTCGACGTTTGGATTGTCGAATTTGAACATCTGCCTGAGCCCGTCCTTGACGAAATCGATGCGTGAACCATCGAGTACCAGCAGGCTATCGGCATCGAGCACCACACGGGCGTCATGTGATTCGAATACGTGGTCGCCGGAGCGTATGTCGTCAGCGATGTCGAAAGTGTGAGCCAAGCCGGAACAGCCGACCTTCTTTACGCCGATGCGCAGGGCAAGCCCTTTGCCGTGCTTCGCCAGTTGGCTCTGAATGTGTTTTGCCGCGTTTTCTGTCAAGGTAATCGCCATCGGTCAGACTCCAAGGTAGTCACATCAAGAGCCGCGATCAGCAGGTTGGTCCGTGCTGGATCTCCTTCAGCGTTACTGTGCCGCCGCAAGAACCTGCTTTAGTGTCGCGTCGGAACCATCTACTTGTCAACATGGTTTTGTAACGCCACTATCCCGGCACGGTCAAGGAGCTGAAAATGGACAGTCATGCGATAGCGGAGCTGGTCTTGCATCTGGGGCGTATAGCCTCCGCCGAGGCGCTCGTCGAGGGGCTGACGCCGGTCCAGTGGGCGGCGCTCAGGTACTTCGCGCGGGCCAACCGCTTTTCCCGAACGCCATCCGCCTTCGCGGCTTTTCACGGCACGACGCGGGGCACCGTGTCGCAGACGATCAAGAACCTTGAGGCCCAAGGCTATCTGGCGCGCATGCGGTCAGAGACTGACCGGCGCAGTGTTCATCTCGTTTTGACGGGAAAAGCCAGGGCCATTCTTGAGAATGATTTCTTCGAAACCCTGGTCAGGGCCGTGGACACCCTGCCCCTGGGTGTGCGAGGTCAGTTCGCCAACGCCTTGCAGCGCACGCTCGGCCACGTGGCGTTGGAGAGGGGTATACCGACGTTCGGCAACTGCGCGTCGTGTACGCATCTGGAAGGAGACGGCTGCAGCCGGGAGCGGCAGCAGCCCTATGCGTGTGGGTTCTCGAGAGAGCCGCTGCTTCTGGAGGAGCTGGACGGGATCTGCATCAACTTCGTCCAGGGCAAGCCCTTGGCGGAGAGGGGCACCCTCATCGGCGGGACCGCGCCGCGATGACCCGGGTTCCCGGTGCAGCGATCACCATCGACAATAACCCGACCAACCCGCTCGCCGGCCGGCTGCGAGCGCATCTTCAAGCGCTCGCCGCACTGCGCGCACCGGCCCCCTATCGCGACGTGGCCAAGGCGATGCTGCTCTCGCCCCCGCACACCATTCAGCAGATTACTGAGGCGTTGGAACAACTCATGGCCGAGGACGCGGCGGCCGACCGCCCCTTCATTGCGGCCATGGTCGTCAGCACGTGGCGAAGCGGCTTGCCGGCTCATGGCTTCTTCGACTGCGCGGCGCGGCTCGGCCGTTTTGCCGGCGATGCAACGGGACCCGAAGCCAGGGCGTTTTACGCGGGCGAGTTCGACGCGTCGGTCGCCTTGTGGGCGGGTCCATGCCCGACGGTGGCAACGACGTGAAGGGACAGCGCCCGCGTGTGGTCATCGTTGGCGCCGGCTTCGCCGGCCTGACTGTCGCAAAGCGGCTTGCCAAGGCGCCGGCGGACATCACCCTGATCGACCGTCAGAACCATCACCTCTTTCAACCACTGCTCTACCAAGTGGCGACGGCCGGACTGTCGCCGGCCGACATCGCCTGGCCGATTCGAAGCCTGGTCCGGCGCCAGCGCAACACACGCGTGCTGCTGGGCGCAGTCACAGGCGTTGATCCTGCGCGTAAACACGTCATCATGAACGGTCAAAACATTGCGTATGACGTTCTGATGCTCGCGACAGGGGCCAGCCATGGCTATTTCGGCCACGACAGCTGGGCCACCCATGCGCCCGGCCTGAAGACGGTCGACGACGCCACAGAGATCCGCCGCCGACTGCTGCTCGCCTTCGAGCGCGCTGAGATGGAATCCGATGCGCGCGAGCGCGAACGGCTGCTCACCATCGTGATCGTCGGCGGCGGGCCGACCGGGGTCGAGATGGCTGGCGCCGTCGTCGAACTGGCGCGCAAGGCGCTCGCGGCCGACTTCCGGACCATTGATCCCCAGCAGACGCACGTGCTGCTGGTCGAGGCCGGGCCACGCTTGCTGCCAAGCTTCCCAGAACCGCTGTCGCGCCATGCCGAGGAGGCGCTGCGCCGCCTGGGCGTGGATGTCCGCTTGAACCAAGCGGTCACGGATTGCGCAGCGTTAGGTGTCACGCTGGGTGACGAACGCGTGGACGCGGCGACGGTGATCTGGGCCGCTGGGGTCACCGCCTCACCGGCGGCCGCCTGGCTCGCCGTGGCGGGCGATCGCGTTGGCCGTGTGTTGGTTGGACCGGATTTGCAGCCGCCCGGCGCTGACGGCGTGTTCGTCATCGGCGACACGGCGCTCGCCCATGACGCTGCCGGTGCGTCACTCCCCGGCATCGCCCCGGTCGCCAAGCAGCAGGGCGCCTACGTGGCCGCAGCCATCCAGGCGCGCCTCAGCGGCAAGGGCGAGCCGCCACCCTTCCACTATCGAGACCAAGGCCTGCTCGCGACGGTTGGCCGCAAGACCGCGGTCATCGCGTTCGGACCCCTGCGGCTCACGGGATGGTTTGCGTGGTGGCTGTGGGGCATCGCCCATATCTACTTCCTGGTCAGCCTGCGCAACCGGCTGATCGTCATGACGCAGTGGCTCTGGTCCTATGTCAGCGCCGAGCGCGGTGCCCGGCTGATCACCGGCCTGCATACCGCCCTCGACCCTGACCGGCCAGGGCCAGGAGCGCTACACGCTGAAGACACCCTATAGGCCGGCGCGCCTTGGCTTGGCGCAGCGAAGTGAAGCGGGCAGAATTGCTCCATTCACCTGAGGTTGCTGCCATGCCGGACTCATCTCCCCCACAGCCCCTCGGTCGGGTCGCCGGCCAGACGCTGGCCTTCGCCGCGCGGCTCCGCGAACGCTGGGCTGAGTCGCCGGCCACGGCCGAGGCGGCGGCGATCGGGGCTGGTGCGGCCCTCGAGGAGCGGGGTGTCCGCCATTCGAAGCGCCAGACAGCGCGCGTGGTACTGGGCGCTGTGGTCGTGGATAGCGACGCCGAGGCTGCGTTTAGCGGACTGCTACTGCAGCTTCACGACCTGGTGGAACGGGCTGTCGACTGGACACTTGCTGATCCGGCGCGCCTTGCCCGCTATTTCCCGGAACACGTGCGCATGGCGCCCTGGCTCCGCCGCACGCCTGGCCTCCGCCACTGGCAGGGGTACTCCCGCTACGACGCCATCCTGGACGAACACGGCCGCCTGCAGTTCATCGAACTGAACACCGGCTGCCCGGGCTCGTTCCACAACGCGTCCCGCTACCACGAGGCTCTGGGCAGCGCGCTCCGGGAAATCCTTGGTGCCGACGCTGTGCGGGCCACCAGCGTCGGGATCGCCGACGGCCTGCTTCCCGATCTGCTCCTCGCCTGCGAAGCCCGCACGGGCGACCGGCGGGACCTGCTCGCCATTCTCAACGACGAGAACGGCCTCCAGTTCGAGTTGGCGCTGATGCAGGAGGCACTGCGTGCCCGCGGACGGGAGGCCATGATCGCCAGCGCCGCCGACCTCACCTACTCGACGGGGCGCCTCCGACTGAATGGCAGGCCGGTCTCGGCCACATTCAACAAGTTCCGGCTCAGCACGCCACAGAGCCCGCATCACTGCTGGAAACCGGGGTTCGAGACCCGCTACGGGGCGTTTCTTGCGGCCCTGTCTGACGGCGCGCTCGCCTCCATCAACAACCTGGCTGCCCTGACGGTCGCGGAAGACAAGGGCCTCCTGGCCCTCCTCCACACGCCGGAGTTTCGCGTCGGGCTCACACCACGGGACCGGACATTCATCGACGAGCACGTGGCCTGGACCGCGCGACTGCTGGCTGACGGACGCCTGGACGCGACCAACCCGCCGGACCTGACCCGGGACCGCGCGAGCCTGGTTATCAAGCCCGCCAACGAGGGACGCGGCTACCGGGTGGTGATCGGCCACTCCAGCACGCCAGCCGAGTGGGCTGAAGCCACCACACCCGATCCCGCCGTGCCCGCAGTTGTGCAGCGCTTTCATAGCCCACTGCGGTTGCCAGTGCTCGCGTTGAAGAGCGGCGCGCTGCAACCCGCCGACTCCTACACGACGCTCAGCCTTGCCGTCGTGGACGGCCGTTATTGCGGCTCCCACTTTCGCGCCTCGCCGGGCCACGCCGTCAACGAGGCCCTGGAAGGCGCGACGGTCACAGTCGTTCGCAGCGACTAGTGGCAGGCGCTGCGGTGCCGGCCATCGCGGTGGTGGTCCCGTTCCAGGATCGCCTCCCACTGCTGAACGAAGCTCTCGCAAGCCTGCAGTCACAGACGCTGACACACTGGGAAGCATTGCTGGTTAATGACCGGTCGCACAGCGCGACGCTCGCCGGGTTGGGCGCACTAGTCGCTGGCGAATCGCGCTTCAGGTTGCTGGCGAACTCTCAGGCCCGGTCGGCAGGCGCGTGCGGTGCCCGGAACACCGGGCTTTGCGCCGCCCGGGCGCCACTGGTGGTTTTCCTGGACTCAGACGACCTGCTGCAACCGGGTGCCCTCGCCGGTCGAGTGGCAGGCATGGCAGCCTCGCCAGATCTCGACTACCTCGTCCACGACGGTGAGGTTTTCGATAACGAACCCGGCGATGTCGGGGTGTCATGGAACACGCTGGATGCTGGCGATCCCCTCGACCGGTTCCTCGCCGCCGACACGCCCTGGCAGACCAGCGGGCCCACGTGGCGGGCCGCTGCGCTGGCCCGACTCGGGCCCTGGCCCGAGCGCGCCGCTTCCTGGCAGGACTGGGAGTACCACATTCGCGCGTTGTGCAGCGGGCTGCGCTACGGCTTGGTCGCTGAGCAGGACTACAGCCACCGGCGGGGCCACGCGCAGGCCATGCGCTCGCGCCACAACGATCTCCCGGTGCTCGTCAGCCGCGCCGATACCTTTGCCCGCGTGGCGGCTGCGCTCAAGGCCGGTGGGTACGCGACCCACGCTCGCCAGCAACTACTCGCCGGCCTGTGCCTGCGGTTCGCGCTCAAGTGTGGGCGATTGTACGGGGACCTGCCCGCAGCACTGCGCATCCTCGCTACGGTATCCGCCGCAGCGCTCGCCGATGCGGCGTGGTTAGCCACCGCGAGGGAGGCGGTGGTCGACGCGGCCGCCGGTCGCAACGCGGGCGAACTGGATGCGAGCGTCACCGGCGCGTTCCCGGTACTCCAGGGGCTCTGCAACTCGCCCGGCCGGGAACGGGCGCGCAACGCGCCCCACCTCAGCACGCAGACCGGGACAGGCGGGCTCGCCGTTATCAGCGGTAAACAGCTCGCCTTTAAAGATGTCGAAGGCGTAAAGCGGCGTCGGTTCGCCCGGAACGACCCACGGAACGATCAGTAGAGTCGGCACGGTCCTGGACAGCCTGCTCAGTCACTCCATCACCTACCGCCCCGACGGCAGGCGACCGGGTTGGACGAGGATCGCCGCGGCTGAAGCCGCCGCTGCTGCCGGGCGGGTGGAAGTGTGGCGCTGGTCACGGCGGGCCCCGGTCCGATCCCCGACCCTGTCACCGGGTAATCACGCCGGCACCGGGCTGGCAGGGGATCACGGGCAATGTTTATGCGCTACACACACCTGGCTGCACCACTGTTGCTGGCCGGCATCGCACTTCCCGCGCAGGCGGGCGACTGGTCGCTTGGCGCCAACGCCAGCACGCTGGGTCTCGGTGTCGAGGCTGGTTATGGTTTTAACGACCGCTTCGGCGTCCGCCTCGGCGGCTACGCTTTCTCAATCGACGACAGCGGCGAGGAAGAGGGCATCAGGTACGACGGCGACCTCGACCTGTCCAACATCGGCGCCTACCTCGATTTCCACCCCTTCGCGGGCGCGTTCCGGCTGAGTGCCGGCTGGTTTGCCACCGACAACGGCGTAGACGTCGTCGGCAAGCCCGGCGCGGGCGGCACCTACGACATTGGCGGCGTCTCCTTCACGGCCGCCGAAGTGGGCACGCTGCGTGGCGCCGTCGATATGGGCAGCTCGGCGCCGTTCCTCGGCCTCGGCTGGGCGTGGGGCAAGGCCGACCAGGGCCTGTCGTGGAGCTTCGACCTGGGGGTCCTGTTCCAGGGCTCGCCGGACATCGCGCTGACCTCCACGGGCGGCACGCTGAGCGACGAGCCTGCGCTGCAAGACGCCATCGCCACGGAAGAGGCCGAGCTCACCGACGACATCGATCAGTACGACCTGTACCCGGTGGTCAGCCTCGGGGTCAGCTACCGCTTCTGACGGTCCAGTCGGGGGCATGCCCGCCCCGAGGGCCCGCGCGGCGGAGAAGCTCGGTGTTGGCCAGGACACCGTGTCTCGATATGAGGCGCAGTCGGACCTGTTGCTGTCGACACTGCAAAGCTATGTGGCTGCGATGGGCGGGGAACTATCCCTGGTCGCCGAATTTCCCGAGCGGGACCCGGTCAGGATCAGGACCATCGGCGACATAGCAGCCTGATCAAGCTGGCGCAATCCAGACAAGTTCCGGCAGCGACGTTTCAAGTTAGTGAAAAAGTGGAGGCTAGGGTCAGAGCCTCGCTGCCGGCGAAGAGCAGCTGATGGGTCAGCTGGATGCAGCACAGACGGCGTTTCGGCAACTGCGCTTTCAATGGTATGAACGCAACCAGGCGCTGCGAACCGATGCCGGCCAGCACCCGATCCAGAAACTGGTGATGACCGCTTAGCTCCACTTCTGCCGAGAGCTAAAAGTGAGGGGATTACCGAGGCCATCGGACCAAAGGCTGCTCGCCAGCGCAGATTGGGTGCAATGCATCCGCCGCGCGCACGACGGTGGTGCGACCGGCCGCGCCCTCCCGCCTCCGCACCGCCCAATGCCTGACGTTTTCCTGCGCCGTCCCTGACGGCACGAATCCTGCATAGCAGTTCAGCCGACCCCGGTTCCAGTGCGGATCCGGCGGCAACGGCCAACAACCGCGACCACAGGAGACTGTTGCCCATGAACCGATCGCTGCTGGCAGCCGCCGTGCTTGCCGCCACCACCGCCGCGGGTACTGCCCGCGCCGAGGACGCTGCCCACGA
This sequence comes from Gammaproteobacteria bacterium, assembly GCA_038325835.1. Lineage (GTDB taxonomy): Bacteria > Pseudomonadota > Gammaproteobacteria > Steroidobacterales > SHZI01. The sequence continues at coordinate 3,659 of JBBQJK010000027.1, read as the reverse complement.
GGCCGGCGCGCTCGCCGCCAAGAACTTCACAACCACTGCCATCCTGGCGAGTGACTACCGCTTTCGCGGCATCAGTAACTCGGACGGTCCCGCCGCGCAGGTCTCCTTCGACTGGGCCTACAACGGGTTCAACCTCGGGGCCTTCGGCTCCAACACCGTCTTCTCCGATAACAACCTTGAGATCGACCTGTACGGCGGCTACTCCTGGTCCTGGCTTGGAGTGAACTGGCGGGCGCAGGGGCTCTACTACATGTTCCCGGGCGAGGGCGGTTCAACGTCGAAGGGTCTCGACCCGCCAGGCTCTGATCCGACGGTGAACGGCGGTATCCCGCTGCCCTACGCGTTTCCCGGTGGCAAGCGCGAGGGCCAGATCCCGGACATCGGCTCCAATTACATTGAGGTGTCACTCGGCGTGAGCAAGACCTTCGAAACGGCGTTCTCGCCCACGGTCGGCCTGACCTACAACTACTCGCCGGATTTCTTCGGTGATGACGGCGCGGCTCATGCCATCCAGCTGTCCCTCAGCGGCAGCGGCCCCTGGGGCCTCATTCCGTACGCCAACGTCGGCTTCCAGGATGTCGAGGGCGACGAGTACTCCGAGTACTTCCTGACGCCCGATGGCTATGACTACTGGTGGTACAGCGCGGGTCTGCGGAAGGCAGTCGCCGGGTTCACGGTGGACCTCGGGTTCGTCAACACCGATAACGGTACCGCGTGCGGTGGCACCGGCCAGAGCACCTGCGCGCTCAACGGCGGCTTCGAGACCTTCTATAACGACTTCGATTACGTCACTGCCGGCGGCACGTCCTACCGTGACCTGACACAGGGTTCGTGGGTGTTGCAGGTATCGCGCACGTTCTAGCTCAAGGAGTCAGCGGTGCGTGCCGGGCACCAACGGCCGTTAGATTCCTTGATTTAACCTTCTTCGTGGAGGATGCTACTTGCCACAACACCGGGGACTACCCTGGGGAGATAACATAATGAACCGCACCGTCAAGCTCGCCCTCTCAGCCTTCGTCCTCATGGGGACGGGAGGCGCCCACGCCATCACGATCACGGCCACCCAGGACGACACCACTCTGGTAAACGCGCTGCTGGCGGGAGGGGGGACTGGCATTGCCGTGACGGGCAAGACCTTCTCAGGCCAGCAGCAGGTCGGTTTCTCGGCTAACTTGCCTGAGACGTCATCCGGCACCTTTACCAACACCAGCGGCACCTACGGGATTGGCCCGGGCATCGTGCTCACCACCGGGGCCGTCGAGGAGCGCAGCTACACGGATCCGGATCTGAATGTCACCGTGACGCTTTCCGGGTACGGTGATGGACCCAATCGGGAGGCGGGCAACGCCACCGCCTACCTGGATCCGACGACCTTCAGCTTGAAACCCGCCACGGCGGAGCAGGAGGGCCCGCTGCAGCCCATCAGTCCGTTCCCGCATTTCGATGTCACGGAACTCATTATCAGTTTCGACGTGCAGGCCGGCTATGACCGGGTGGCATTCAACCTGGCCTATGGCACGGATGAGTACATCGAGTTCCAGGGTTCCGACTTCATCGATATCTTCGCGGTGTTCCTGAACGGCACGAATATCGCCCTCATCAACGGCAATAAGTTCAACGTCGACCATCCAGACTTTGCCGCGGTGACGGGCACAGAGCTCGACGGGCTGCTGGCCCCGGGCGGCATCCCGCTGCTGTCCCTCAGCGCCAGCGTGAACCCGGGTCCCAACACGCTCAGGTTCATCATTGCGGACACGGGCGACAGCATTCTCGACTCCACCGTGTACCTGTCGGGACTCACGGGCGTCGCCGTGGTCCCGTTGCCCGCCAGCGTCTGGCTGCTCGGTACCGCCGCTGCCGGTCTGTTTGGACGGGGCGTGCTGAAGCGCCGTTCACGGCAGGCCAAGGCGACTTAAGGGACAAGCGGTCGCCCGGCGCCGACGGCCGTGACCCGGCCGGCACCTCCCGCGGATTCCCGGCACCAATAGCCTGCCCAGGGGTAGAGAGGCATCATCCGCTGTTCCGGAGACCCGCTGCCAGACCATTGATGGTGAGATGAATCGCCCGGCGGGTTCGTTCGTCAGTTTGTCCAGCCCGATAACGCCGCAACAAATCGATCTGCAGATGATTCAGCGGATCGAGATAGGGAAACCGGTTGCGAATACTTCGCGCCAGGGCCGGGTTGCCTTCGAGGGAGCCCTTGGCACCAGTGATCGCGCGCAGCATGTCGACGGTCCGGTGCCATTCCAGCCGGATGGTTGCAAAGATCTCCGCGGCAAGCTCTCGCTGCGGAACCAGCTCGGTGTAGCGCGCGGCGATGTCAAGGTCAGTCTTGGCGAGCACCATATCCATGTTGTCGAGGACTGTCCTGAAAAATGGCCAGTCAGCATACATTTCGCGCAAGCCGGCGAGCGCTGACTCACGGCCCTCCGGTGCTGTGTCGAGCCACCGCTGCACGGCGCTGCCAAAACCGTACCAGCCCGGAATAGACAGGCGGCACTGGCTCCAGCTGAACACCCAGGGGATCGCCCGCAGATCAGCGATTGACTGCGAGGCCTTGCGCGACGCCGGCCGGCTACCGATGTTAAGTCCGGCAATCTCGCCGACGGGCGTCGCACTCCGGAAGAACTCCACGAATCCCGGTGTGGCGTAGACCAGCTCACGGTAGACAGCACAGGCGTCTGCCGACAGCTGATTCATCACCCTCCACCAGTGCAGCGAGTCCGTGCGTGGAGTGGCAGGAAAATTCGCGAGCATCGCTGCCGAAATCAACGTCTCGAGATTACGCCGACCAAGTTCCGGACCAGCATACTTCGCGGCGATGACCTCGCCCTGTTCAGTGATGCGCAGGCCAGCTGCTCCGCATCCATCAGGCTGCGCCAGGATGGCCTCGAACGTGGGCCCGCCACCACGACCGACCGTGCCGCCCCGCCCATGAAACAGTCGCAGCCGGACCTTGGCCTCAGTCGCCAGATCAACCAAGCCTCTCTGGGCCCGGTAGAGCTCCCAGTTGGCCGTAACATAGCCTCCGTCCTTGTTGCTGTCGGAATAGCCGAGCATCACTTCCTGTAATCCGCTCCGGCTGTCCAGCCAGGCACGATAAGTGGGCAATGCGAGTGCCGAGCGCATGATGGCGGCGGCTGCCTGCAGATCGGTGATGGTCTCGAACAGCGGCACGATCGCCATCAACAGCTGCGGCTGCCCGTCACGCAGTGGCAGGGAACCGGTTTCTTTCAGCAGCAAGCCGACTTCCAGCAGGTCACTGACCGACTGCGCCTTGGAAATGACCGCGTTGGGGACGGCCTCGGGGCCGAATCTGGCATTGATGGCTGCCGCCGCTTCGAATACTTCCAGTTCATCCGCCGAGACCTGGCTGTACTCCGCACCGGGAACCCGCAAGGCCCGCGGATTGGCAAGTTCCCGGAGCAGCACCTGCACGCGCGCCGCCTCATCCAAAGACTCGTAATCGGGACAAGCGGCCGCCTTGGCGAGCAGTTCCCCCACGACAACCTCATGCACTTCAGAGTTCTGGCGCAGATCAAGCGAGGCCAGGTGAAAGCCAAAGATGTCAACGGCGTACCGCAACTGCGCGAGACGGCCGGCCGCCAACGCCTGGCTGGCATGAGTTGCCAGGGAGGTAGCGACAACGTCCAGGTCGT
>JBBQJK010000026.1:0-11238 GCA_038325835.1 Gammaproteobacteria bacterium | reverse complement strand
CAGTGCCTGATCTCGATGTACGAGCGGGATGGTCGACCCTATTTTGCAGACGCACGGCACGTGCTCACCGGCGTCCTTGCCCGGTTCGCCGCGCTTGGCCTCACGCCTGTAGTCGCCGTCGAGTACGAGTTTTACCTGCTGGACGACACCCGGGGAGAAGTTCCCCGCCCGCGCGCCGGTCGGGTACCCGGCACCGCGCGCAGCCCCGCCGGGCCCCGGGCCTACAGTCTCGAAGACCTGCATGACCTCGACGGCTTCTTCGCCCAGGTTCAGTCGGCCGCCGGGCAGCAGCACGTCCCCGCAGGCGCCATCGTGTCCGAGTACGGTGCCGGACAGTTCGAGGTCAACCTGCACCACCAGAACGACGCTCTCGCCGCCTGCGACCAGGCGATCCTTCTCCGGCGGCTGATCCGGGGCATCGCCCGGCACGAAGGCCTGGCAGCCACCTTCATGGCCAAGCCCTTCAAGGACATGGACGGCTCCGGGATGCACGTGCACTTCAGCCTGCTCGACCGGGCCGGGCGCAACGTCTTCGGGCCCGCTCCCCCAGGGGCAACGCCGGACGCCTATTCGGACCCGCTGCGGCACGCGGTGGGCGGAATGCTGGCGGCGTTGCCGGAATCGCTGGCGATCTTCGCCCCGAACGCCAATTCCTACCGCCGGTTCCGCCCCGGGTTTTTCGTGCCGATCGCGCCGAACTGGGGCCCGAACCACCGGCAGGTGGCGCTCCGGATTCCAACCTCCGACGATGCCAATGTGCGCCTCGAGCACCGGGTGGCCGGGGCAGACTGCAATCCCTACCTCGCCATGGCGGCGATCCTGGCGGCCGCCCACGCCGGCATCACGGGCCGGGTCGAGCCGCCGCCCATGATCCGCGCCGGCGAACCTGTCGCCCTGCCCACGGGCCCAGCACCCCGATGGGAGGCCGCCCTGGCGGCCTTTGACCGCAGTACCCTCTGGCCCGACTACCTGGGCGCCGAGTTCACCAGGGTTTACGGCGCGGCACGCCGCTACGAGGCGGACGCCTACCACGCCGAGGTGCCTGGCCTCGATTACGAGTGGTATCTGGGGGCTGTCTGACCCGGCTGCCGGGGTTTTCCCCCGTCCCGGTCTTCCCCCGCCCTGACCCGGCAGCGTAGGCTTGGGGCCAGTCCCCTCAAGGGGCCGCCCCGCAAAATCACAAGGACAGGGCAAGCCAATGACCGACGCTTTCATTTTTGATCACGTGCGTTCGCCTCGTGGCCGGGGCAAAGCCTCCGGCGCCCTACACGAAGTCACGCCCATCGAACTGCTGACGCAGATACTGCGGGGGCTGCGCGACCGCAATCAGCTGGACACGAGTCGTCTCGACGACGTGATCATGGGCTGCGTGGCCCCGGTCGGGGAGCAGGGTGCGGACATCGCGCGGGCGGCAGTGCTCAACGCTGACTACGCGGAGACGGTGCCGGGCAAGCAGCTGAACCGCTTCTGTGCCTCCGGTCTCGAAGCCGTGAACACGGCGGCCGCCCAGGTGATGTCGGGCCAGTCCGATCTGTGCATTGGCGGTGGCGTGGAGTCCATGTCCCGGGTGCCCATGGGCTCGGATGGCGGCGCGATGGCGAGTGATCCGCACGTGGCCTACAAAACCTACTTCGCGCCCCAGGGTATCGGTGCCGATCTCATTGCCACCCGCTACGGCATCAGCCGGCAGGACTGCGACCACTACGCTGCAGAAAGCCAGCAGCGCGCCGGTCGTGCCTGGGCGGCAGGCTACTTCAAAAACTCCGTCGTGCCGATTCGCGATGCCCTTGGCCTCACCCTGCTGGACCATGACGAGCACATGCGGCCGGACACCACGGCCGCGGGCCTCGCCGAACTCAAGCCCGCCTTCACGGCCATGGGGGAGCAGTTCGGCTTTGACTCCGTGGCACTGCAGCGCTACCCGGAGGTGGAACGCATCCACCACGTCCACACCGGCGGTAATTCTTCCGGCATCGTCGATGGCGCCGCAGCGGTGCTGGTCGGTACCCGGGAGATGGGCAAGGCCCTCGGCCTCAAGCCCCGCGCCCGGATCGTCGGCTTTGCCTCCATCGGCTCCGAGCCGACCATCATGCTGACCGGGCCGGGGCCCGCGGCGGAGAAAGCGCTGAAGCGCTGTGGCATGCAGGCCCGGGACATCGATCTCTTTGAGCTCAACGAAGCCTTTGCGTCGGTGGTCCTGCGCTTCATGCAGGTCCTCAACGTCTCCCACGACCGGATCAACGTGAACGGCGGCGCCATCGCCATGGGGCACCCCCTGGGCGCGACCGGGGCGATGATCCTCGGCACGGTGCTGGACGAACTGGAGCGCCGGCAGCAGGGGACGGCGCTGGTCACCCTGTGCATCGGTGCTGGCATGGGCACCGCCACGATCATCGAGCGGGTGTAACGCATGAGCAAGGACAACAAGCAGAGCATTCATATTGGTGTCGATCCCCAGGGCATCGCCACCCTCACGATTGACGTGCCCGACCGGTCGATGAATGTCATCACGCCGGCGTTCACCGCCGAGCTGGCCAGCGCCGTCGACCGCATCCTCGGTGATGCAGCAATCAAGGGCGTCATCATCACCTCCGGCAAGGCGGCGTTCATTGCCGGCGCGGACCTTATGGATATTGTGAATATCTACGGCAGCGGCGTCAGCGGGCCGGAGCTGATGCGGGAGATCAGTCGGTACTCGGCTGTCCTCCGCAAGCTGGAGACCGGCGGCAAGCCCATCGCCGCTGCTATCAATGGCACGGCGCTCGGCGGCGGCCTGGAGCTGTGCCTGGCGTGCCACTTTCGTGTGCTGAGCAACGATCCCAAGGCGGTCGTGGGCTTGCCGGAGGTCCAGGTCGGCCTCCTGCCCGGCGCTGGCGGGACCCAGCGCCTGCCCCGGCTGATCGGCCTCCAGCCGGCGCTGGAGCTGATGACCCAGGGCACGCATGTCGAACCGGAGAAGGCCAAGGCGCTGGGCATCGTGCACGCACTCGCCGCTCCCGCCGAGCTGCTGACCCTGGCGCGCCGGTGGCTGCTCGAGACAGCCGATCCCGTGCAGCCCTGGGACAAGAAGGCCTTTCGCTGGCCCGGCGGGGCCGGGGCTCTGCACCCGGGGGCCCAGCAGACGTTCATGGCGGGCTCCGCGCTCATCGCCGACAAGACCCAGCACAACTATCCGGCGCCGATCGCGATTCTGTCCGCCGTCTACGAGGGCAGTCTCGTGCCCTTCGATACCGGACTGAAGATCGAGGCGCGCTACTTCACAAGCCTGTTGCTGAATCCCGTCTACCGGAACATGACCCGCACGCTGTTCATCAACAAGGGCGCCGCGGACAAGCTGGCGCGTCGTCCCGCGAGCATTCCGAAGTCGAAGGTCACGCGGCTCGGCATGCTCGGTGCCGGCATGATGGGTGCCGGCATTGCCTACGTGTCTGCCCGGGCAGGCATGGACGTGGTCCTGCTGGACAGTACGCCCGAGGCTGCCGGGAAGGGCAAGGACTACTCTCGCGCGCTGCTCCAGAAGCGGGTGGAGCAGGGCCGCACGCAAGCCGATGAGATGAGCGCCATCCTGGCGCGTATTCACCCCACCACGGACTATGCGGACCTCAAGGGCTGCGAACTGGTGATCGAGGCGGTCTTTGAGAGCCGGGACATCAAGGCGGACGTCACCCGGAAGACGGAGGCCGTGATTCCCCAAACGGCGGTGTTCGCCTCGAACACTTCCACGCTCCCGATCACGGGCCTCGCTGAAGCGTCACAGCGCCCCGGGAACTTCATCGGTCTGCATTTTTTCTCGCCGGTGGACAAGATGCCACTGGTCGAGGTGATTCTGGGGCGCAAGACCGCACCGGAAACCGTGGCCCGGGCGCTCGACTACGTGCAGCAGATCAAGAAGACGCCCATCGTGGTCAACGACAGCCGGGGCTTCTATACCAGCAGGGTCTTCATGACCTACTGCAACGAGGGCATGGCCTTGCTGCAGGAAGGGGTGCTGCCGGCACTGATCGAGAACGCTGGCAAGCAGGCGGGGATGCCTGTGGGCCCGCTGGCGGTGCACGACGAAGTCAGCCTGGAGCTGTCGGCCAGGATCCACCAGCAGACGCAACTGGACCTGGGCGACAAGTACACCGGGCCTTCCGCCATCGCGGTGGCTCTGAAATTTGCGGTAGACCTGGACCGTAAGGGCAAGAAGTTCGGTAAAGGCTTCTACGAATATCCAAAAGACGGCAAGAAGCACCTTTGGCCAGGCATAGCCGCGGTGTATCCGCCGGCGGCGCAGCAGCCCGATGTGGCAGAAGTGAAGAAGCGCCTGCTCTACGCGCAGGCTGTCGAGACCGTCCGGTGCCTCGATGAAGGCGTGGTCACGGAGCCCGCCGATGCGGATATCGGCTCGATCCTCGGCTGGGGCTATCCACCCTGGACGGGCGGCACGCTCTCCTTCATCGAGACAATCGGCCTGCAGGCCTTTGTCGTCGAGTGCGACCGCCTGGCTGCAGCCTATGGGACACGCTTCCAGGTACCGGCCTCGCTCCGGGACCGGGCGGCGAAGAACCAACTGTTCTACCCACCCGCCAACGCCACCCCGCGCCGCTCTGCTGCCTGAATCATGGAGCGACATCTCTTTGAGCCGGAGCACCAGATGTTCCGGGACTCGGCGCGGCGTTTCTTCCAGAAGGAAGTAGAGCCCCACAGGGATCGCTGGCACGCCGCGGGCCAGGTGGACCGGGAAATCTATCTTAAGGCTGGCGAGCAGGGCCTGCTGCTCATGCAGGCGGACGAGCAGTACGGCGGCGCCGGTATCCGGGATTTTCGCTACGAGCAGATTCTCCTCGAAGAGAACCTGCGCTACGGCGACAGCGGGCTCTACTTCACGCTGCATTCCCGGCTCGTGGCGCCCTACATCGAGGGGCTCGGCACGGCGGAGCAGAAGCAGCGTTTCCTGCCCCGGTGCGCCCGGGGGGAAACGATCCTCGGCATCGCCATGACGGAGCCGGGCGCCGGCAGCGACCTGGCAGCCATGAAGACCCGGGCGGAGGACCGGGGCGACCACTACCTCCTGAACGGCTCCAAGACCTACATCTCCAACGGCATCAACGGCGACGTCTTCGTCGTTGCTGCGCGTACCGGTCCTCCGCAACAAGGCGGACGGCAGCTCGGCCTGTTCCTGCTGGAGCGGGGCATGCCCGGGTTCGCCCGGGGCCGGAATCTGAAGAAGATGGGGCTGAACTCCCAGGACACGGCGGAGCTGTTCTTCGAGAACGTAACCGTGCCGAAGGCGAATGTACTGGGCGACCCGTCCCGCGGCTTCTACTACCTGATGGAGTACCTGGTGGAGGAGCGACTGATCTCTGCGGCCCAGTATGTGGCGGCGAGCCAGGTCGCCTTCGACCTGACCCTCGATTTCGTTCGGGAGCGCCGGATCTTCGGCCAGGCCGTGGGGGACTTTCAGGTCAACCGCTTCAAGATGGCGGACATGCGCACGCAGATCGACATTGCGCAGGTGTTTGTCGATCACTGCGTCATGGAGTTCAACGCCGGGCGGCTGACCGCCGCAGACGTGGCCCGGGCCAAGCTTTACTGCAGCGAACTCGAAGGGCGGGTGACTGACGAGTGCGTGCAGCTTCACGGCGGGGCGGGTTACATGGACGAGTACCGCATCTCCCGAATGTACCGGGACGCGCGGGTGTCGAGAATCTACGCGGGTTCTTCCGAAGTGATGCGTGAGATCATCGCCAGGTCCATCGGCCTGGATCCCCGCAAGAAAAACACCGGCAAGGCGCCCACCGGGGACTGATGGGTCCGCTGGCGGGGCTCCGGGTCCTCGAAGTGGCCAGCATCGGGCCGGGACCCTTCTGCGGCATGCTGCTCGGGGACATGGGCGCCGACGTGATCCGCGTGGATAAACCGGGCGCTGATCCGCTGGCAACCGTCGATCCACTCCGGCGCAACCGGCGCAGCATTGTGCTGAACCTCAAGCACGAGGCCGGCGCCCGAACCTTCCTTCGGCTGGTGGCGCGCGCCGATGCGCTGCTCGAGGGGTTCAGGCCCGGCGTCGCCGAGCGCCTGGGGATCGGCCCCGACGTGTGCCTGGAGGCAAATCCCCGCCTCGTGTATGGCCGGGTGACCGGCTGGGGCCAGGAGGGGCCGCTGGCCCGGAGCCCGGGGCACGATCTGAATTTCGTCGCTTTGGCCGGGGCGCTCAGCGCGCTCGGCTTGCCGGGACAGCCGCCGGTGGCGCCCCTCAATCTGCTGGCTGACTTCGGCGGCGGTGGCATGCTGCTGGCCTTTGGTCTCGTCTGCGGGCTGCTCGAGGCGCAGCGCTCCGGTCGGGGTCAGGTGGTGGACGCGGCCATGCTCGACGGGGTCAATGCCCTGATGGCGATGTTCCACGGCTTTCGCGCGGCGGGGATCTTCGACGAGCAGCCGGGCACCCACTTCCTCAGCGGTGCTGCCCATTTCTATTCCACCTACGCGACCAGCGACGGCAAGTACGTGGCAGTGGCCGCTATCGAGCCGGCTTTTTATCAGGCGCTGATCCGTCTGGCCGGGCTCGACCCCAACCGCTTTGGTGACCAGGGCCTCGGGCCGTTGCCCGTTACCAGTCCCCGCTGGCCAGCATTGAAGGCCGAACTCGCCGCGGTCTTCCTGACGAAGACCCGGGCCGAGTGGTGTGCCCTTCTGGAAGGTACGGACGCCTGCGTCGCGCCGGTGCTCACCGTGAGCGAGGCCAGCCAGCATCCCCATAACGTGGCGCGCAAGGCCTTCATCACACTCAACGGCGTCCGGCAGAATGCGCCGGCGCCCCGCTTCAGTGCCACTGTGCCCGCGGTGCCGCGGGCGCCGGTGCGACCCGGCGCCGACTCCCGGGCTGTGCTGCTTCAAGCTGGCTTTGCCGACACCGAGATCGATGCGCTGCTCAAGACCGGCGCCGTGGTGCAGGCCGGATGAGTACCGACGTTGCTATCACCACCAGCGATGGCCAGCATCTTCAGGCGACGGTGTACAGCCCCGTCACGCCCGGGCCTTGGCTGGTGATCAATTCCGCGATGGGCGTCCGCCGGCGCTTCTACCGGCATCTTGCCGGGCACCTGCTGGAGCAGGGGATCGGCGTGGTCACCTACGACTACCGGGGCATGGGCGACTCTCTTCTGGATGGCCCTCGCGCCAGGCGGGTCCGGCTGGAGGACTGGGGCCGGGAGGATTTTCCGGCAGTCCTCCGGTGGTTGCGCGCGACCCACGCACCGGAGCGGCTGGTGGTCCTCGGCCACTCAGTCGGTGGACAACTCCTCGGCATCACGCCGGAAATCCGCCGGGTTGATGGCCTGGTGGGGGTCGCGACCCAGTCCGGGTACTGGCGGCATTGGGACGGTATGGGGCGGGCCCGGGTCTTCGGCCTCTGGTACGTCGTGATCCCCCTGCTCACGCCGCTCTTCGCCCGCTTTCCGGCGTCCCGCTTTGGTCTCGGTCAGGACATTCCCTCCGGCGTGGCGCGGCAGTGGGCCCAGTGGGGCAGGGACCCGGACTATATCCGGAGTGCCACCGTCGGGCCGCAACCCCAGTTCTATGCCGACGTCCGCTGCCAGCTGCGCACTTACTACGTCGAGGACGATGATCTGGCGACCCGGCGGGCCCTGCTGACGTGGCACGACTGGTTTCCCAACGCCGAGCGGGAGTTCATTGATCTGGGCGTCAGGAATCCGGCCGGCAGGGCCATCGGCCACTTCGGCTTTTTTGATCCCGGCATCGGTTCGGGAGAATGGCCGGGTCTCGCAGAGTTCGTCAGGGGAGGTCAGGTATGCAGGGTCTGATGATGGACGTGCCGCTTACGATCACCGGCATCCTGCGCCACGCGCAGCGTAATCACGGGGAACAGCAGGTGGTGAGCATCACCGCGGATCATCCGCGGCATCGCTACACCTATGCCGAGGTATTCCAGCGCGCTGCCCGTCTCGCTCACGCCCTCGACCGCCTCGGACTGCCGGCCGGGGCGCGGGTGGCGACGCTGGCCTGGAATGATTTCCGCCACCTCGAACTCTTCTACGCGGTGGCCTGCTCCGGCCGGATCCTGCACACGGTAAATCCGCGGCTGCTCCCCGAACAGATCGCCTGGATCATCAACGCTGGCGGCGCCACCGTTCTGTTTGCTTCGCCTGAGTTTGCCCCGCTACTGGCCAGACTGGCGCCGCACCTCACGGCGGTGCAGACCCTGGTGTTCATGACGGGGCCGGGCCATATGCCCCCGGCGTCCTCCACCCCACCGCGGGGGACGGCCCGCTGCTATGAAGCGCTGCTGGAGAGTGAGCGTCCCGACTACCCCTGGCCCGACCTGGACGAGCGTTGTGCCAGTTCGCTCTGCTACACCTCGGGGACTACGGGTGATCCCAAGGGCGTTCTCTACAGCCACCGCTCCAGCGTTCTCCACGCGATGGCAGCCGCCAGTGCAGACGTCATGGGGGTCCGGGCGGTGGATACGATCTTGCCGGTGGTGCCCATGTTCCATGTGAACGCGTGGGGCATACCCTTCATCGCACCCATGGTGGGCAGCAAGCTCGTCCTGCCCGGCCGCGGCGCGGGTGATCCCGCCACGCTGGTCGACCTGATCAACAGTGAACAGGTGACGATGGCGCTCGGCGTTCCGACCGTGTGGCTTGCGCTGCTCCAGCATCTGGCCGCCTCCGGTGCCCGGGTTCCGAGTCTGAAGCGGACGGTGGTGGGTGGCGCCGCCTGTCCGCAGGCGATCATGGATGAGTTCCGCGACCGCCATGGCGTCGAGACTCACCACGCCTGGGGGATGACGGAAACGTCGCCGCTGGGCACCTTCAATTCCCCCAAGCCGGGTCAGGAGGACTTGCCGCCCGAGGCCCGGCGTGCGCTCCGGGTCAAGCAGGGGCGCGGTGTGTTTGGTGTCGAGCTGCGGATCGTCGCCGACGACGGGCAGGAGCTGCCGTGGGACGGGCGCACGTTCGGCGCCCTGCACGTTCGCGGCCCGTTCATCGCCAGTGGCTACTACGGCGTTGCAGGGAGCGACACGCACCGGGCGGACGGTTGGTTCGAGACCGGAGACGTGGCCACGATCGACCCGGCGGGGTACCTGCAGATCACTGACCGGACCAAGGACGTCATCAAGTCCGGTGGCGAGTGGATCAGCTCCATCGAGCTGGAGAACCTGGCCGTGGGCCATGCGGCCGTCGCCGAGGCTGCGGTCATCGGTGTGGCTCACCCCAAGTGGTCGGAGCGGCCCGTGCTGATCGTGGTGCGGAAGCCTGGCGCGTCAGTGTCCCGGGACGACCTGCTGGCCTTTATCGCACCCCATGTGGCGAGCTTCTGGGTGCCCGATGACGTGATCTTTGTCGCCGACATCCCCCATACCGGTACCGGCAAGATCAACAAGCTCCAGTTACGCGAGCAATACGCCAGACACCTACTCTAGGAGAGCGCCATGTCCGTCGGGATCACCGCCATCTACGCCAGCCTGCTTGCGATTCTCTATATCGTCCTGAGTTATCGCGTCGCCCAGAACCGCATCCGTCTCAAGGTTGGCCTCGGAACTGGCCAGAATCCGGAACTCGAGCGCGCTGTCCGCATCCACGGCAATTTTGCGGAGTACGTCCCCTTCGCCCTGCTGCTGCTGGCCTTCCTCGAATCCGGCGGGGGGGCCTGGTGGGCAGTGCATTTGGCTGGAGCGGGACTGCTGATCGCCCGGGTGTCGCACGCGCTGGGCCTGAATCAGACGTCGGGGCGGAGTGCGGGGCGCTTCAGCGGGGTCATTGCCACCTGGCTGGTCATCCTCGGACTGGCGCTCGGGAACCTGGCGCTGAGACTCCTACCCGGTTGACGGTTCCCCGATGAGGCGGAGTCTGCTGCGGGGAAATCCCGTCCGAAGGAGTTTTCGAGCAAGGTTGGTGTCTGCAGTCGCCAGGTCGGCATGGGCCAGTTCTGCAAGTGCGAGGTAGAAACAGTCATAAGCCGGGTGGTGCAGTTCCAGTGCGAGATCCAGCGCCTGTGGGACCAGGGCAGCGCAGGACACCAGTTCGCGAAATATCTTCGGCAGCGCAACAGTCACGGCCCTGGCCTGGTCTGCACTGGCTTCGGCGCGGGAGACCTTTTTCCAGGCGGTGTTGCAGACCTCTGCAACGATCAGGTCCGGGGCAATCAAGACGTCCTTGCCCTCTGCAAGCTCACGAGCCCATTGAGCGCCGGACTCCACGAAAAACCATTTGGTAGCGACGCTGGCGTCTACGACCAGGATCAACGGTCCCGGTCCTCGCGTATGAGCCTGGTGCTGTCCGATGGCCGCTTGGTCGGGAGCCCCATGGCTCGAATGCGGTCGATGATGGCAAGACGTCGGGTCACCTCCGGAAGCGCTGCGTCACGCAACAACTCACGCAACGACTGTTCAAGCGACTGGCCCTGGGCCACCGCGCGTTTTTTCAGGGCTTCCACCACATCGTCCTCAAGGTTACGTATCAGCAGCTGTGCCATGCGCCTTTCCCCAGAGTGCTAGCAACAATGCTAGCACTGCCTTGCGAAGAAGGCGACGATCACGGCAAGGTTATGGAGAGCGGGAGACGCAAAGGAAGCGAAGAAACCGGCTGAATTTTCTCGAAACTGCGCTAACTCAGCTGGTGGTCTAAATGCGCCCGGCTCGGGCAAAGCGCATGCGCCAGTAGGCGTTGCCGAAGGTGTCGACCGACACCTCTCCCCCCGTGCTGGGCGCGTGCACGAATCGGCCCTGGCCCAGGTAGATGGCCACGTGGGAGGTGCGGCTGCCGTCCCTGAAGAACAGCAGGTCGCCGGCTTCTGCCCGCTCGAGAGTCAGGGGCGCGGAGGCGTCCATCTGGGCCGCCGCCGTGCGGGGGAGGCGCCGGCCGGCGTTGCTATAGGCGTACTGCACCAGGCCACTGCAGTCGAAGCCCTGGGGCGTGGAACCGCCCCATTTATAGGGGACACCGACCATCTGCATGGCGGTGGTAACGACCTGAATGCGCACGGGGTCGGCGGGTTGCGCGCCAGCGATGGCTGACCCCCACCGAGCATCCGGTGCCCTCGGCGGGCTGCTGCACCCGGTCAGCCCCAAAGTTATGGTGGCCAGAACGGCAAGGAAGACCGGGAAAAGACTGCGTTGCAGTGCCATTCGGGAGAAGCCCAAGTCCGCGCCCAGCCACGATTTTACACCGGGTTTCGCGGTGGTCGGCCAGGCCGCCAGTCACAAAGTGTGCGTCTGCCTCGCGGCCCCTCTAT
>JBBQJK010000025.1:0-11239 GCA_038325835.1 Gammaproteobacteria bacterium | reverse complement strand
CTGGTCGCGGCGGCCCGGGCCGCCGGCGTGCCCCGGTTCATCCTCGTCACGGCGATCGGCTGCGGTGACAGCCGCGGCGCGGTGGGGCCCGGTGTCCTGGCATTCCTCGGCGCCGTTCTCGAGGAAAAGACCCTTGGCGAGAACTACCTGATGGCGAGCGGTCTCGACTACACCATCCTGCGTCCGGGTGGCATGACCAGCGATCCCGCCAGCGGCACGGCTATCCGTACGGAGGACCGCCAGGTCATGGGTATGATCAGCCGGGCCGATCTCGCGCGACTGGTGGTGGACTGCCTGGATGATCCGCTCAGTATTGCCAAGGTCTTTCATACGGTGGACCCCGGGATCCGGCGGGAGGCGCCTCTGCAGCGGGGCCAGGTCTTCCCGGGGGGGGCCGTCCCGTGAGCGGCGTCCCACAACTTTCCCTGCCCCGGCCGGCCGGGTGAATCCGCGTCGGAGGCAGCGGCGAAATCGGTGTTAACGGTATTTTCTCGAGACAGATCAGGACCATGGTCATGGCCAGAGCGCAACCAGCCCACGGCAACGCCTTTGCCGGCGACCTCCTGGAGCGGAGCGCCTCGGGTTACGCCGGCGTGGCCGCCACACTCATGGTGGAACGCGATCCCGGCCTGCGTGAGCGGCAGGGACCGACAGCACTGACAGCCTGGCGCTCCCATCTCACCCAGCGGGTACTGGAACTGGCCGCGGCGGTAGTGGCGGGTGAACCCCGTCTTTTCACGGGCCGCGTCACCTGGTCCCGCAAGGCCTTCAAAGCCCGGGGCCAGGCTGATCTGGATCTGCGCAACAGCGTTCAGGCACTCCGGGATGTTCTCGTCGAGCGGTTACCCGAGCCTGCCCTCGGCCTGCCGGTCGACTACGTGGATGCCGCGCTGGCGCTGCTGGCGCTGCCCGCGCCATCACCAGATCCGTCGGAGCTGGATCCCAGGCGGCCCACAGATCGCCTTGCTCTGGACTACCTCCAGAAGATTCTCGAGGGCAACGTGGCGGATGGGATCGAACTCGTTACGGCGGCGGCCGTGGGCGCTCTGGGTGCCAGGGCCGCGTACACCGACGTGCTGCTGCCCGCCCAGCGGGAGGTTGGTCGGCTCTGGCATGCCGGTGAGCTCAATATCGCCGAGGAACACATGGTCACAGCCGCCACCCAGCGCACCATGGCTGTCGTCGCCAGCCAGGCGCCGAAGCAGCCGCCCAACGGGCGCACCGTCGTGGTGGCTGCCGTCTCCGGCAACGTGCACGATATCGGTCTGCGGGCGGCCGCCGACATGTACCAGATTGCCGGCTGGCGCGTGATTTTTGTCGGCTCCGACATTCCGATGCAGGATCTGCCGACCATGCTCGCGTTCTTCGAGGCTGATCTCCTGATGCTGGGCGCAACGCTGGGCACGCACATTCCGCGGGTGGCTCAAGCCATTCGTTCCATCCGCGAGCGCTGCGAACGGCCGGTGCGCGTGATCGTCGGCGGCGCTGCCTTCGATGAGGCGGTGGATCTCTGGGAGAAGGTGGGCAGCGATGGCTACGCCGCCACCATTGACAAGGGGCTTGAAGTGGGCGCCAGGCTGGTGGGCCTGCAGGATGCCTAGGCTGCCGTTCCTCGCCTTGCCGGCCCTCGTCGTGGTGCTCCTGGCTGGCGCTTCGGCTTTTGCCGGGCAGGATGGGTACGCAGAACGGCAGGCCGAACTGGACCGGCGCTGCGAGGAAGCCCGGGCGGTGAAGCTGGCACCCATTCGCGCAGACCTCTACAAGGAGTGCGTCGCGAACAAGCAGGGGGACGAGGCTTATTGCCGCCGCTCCGCCGACGCCTACAACGGCAACCGGGCCAAGGGGGCTCCCCGCTTCTACGAATTGCCCGAGTGCGAGGCGGCGTTCGCCTTCAGAAAAAGCGCCCGGGGCTAGGGTTCAGCCGCCAGCCTCTAAGCGTCGCCCCCACAGGGCCAGCGTAGAGCCGGTCAACTTCCGCGAATATGTTGGGTTCGTCCTTCTCGAGCAGGGCGCGGTTGGTGGGGGGGAATTTTTCTCGCCCGCCTTCTTCCGGCCACTGCATCGTGGCGTCGATGATGATTTTGCTGGTCCGACCCTGCACGGGCTGGCTGGGGTCGGTGACGATGCCCTGCACGCCCCCAATGATCTCAGTGGCCGGTGCCGGCTGCCAGCGTGAGCCCAGCGCAAACATGATCTGCGTGCGATCCATCACATCGATGTCTTCGTCCACCACGATCACCACCTTGGCATTGCGGTAGCTGGGTGGCCCGTTGCCCGGCACCACTGGCCGCCGATTTTCACCCGGTCGAAGAACAGGGCCGGAACGCCAAAGAAACTGTAGAGATCGTTGGCCCGGTAGACGAGCCCGGTGGCCTCCAGCGCCGCAAGGCTGCCGCCAACTGCCAGGAGGTCACGCCGGGACAAGAGGGAATCGGTCATGGACTGCGCTCCGGAATCAGGGTGCGGTCGATACTACCGGTTGCCCCGCGCCACGGCGCGCCGGGCCCGCCCGCGCAAGCCGAGAATCGCCGCCGACACCACCACGAGGGTAGCGAGCCACCCCCCGGTGCGGCCTTCGATCACCTGGAAAATGACGCCGTGGGCGATAGTCAGGAACAGCGCGACAACGGCCGCGCCCTGCAGCCGCTTCCAGCGCGCCGGGCCCAGCCTGGCGAGGCTCCAGTGGTTCGACAGGGCGAGCAGCATGAGGAACAGAAGTCCCACCAGGTAGCCAGCGACGATGCTGAGGGTCCCGATCCAGCCCGCCCAGCCGGGCAAGGGGTTGTCCGGCGGGCCCGTGATGTAGGCACGGAAGTAGGCGGCCTGCATCACGATGCCGGTGGCCACCACCAGGTGCGCGAGGCCGGTCAGCGCCGCCCAGATCCCCAGGTCCCTGCGCAGCAAGTGGTTGATGACCGGCCGGCCGGTACGCAGCGCCTGCCAGGGTCCGATGCCGAGCGCCGCCACGAGCAGGGCGACGCAGAGCCACGCGGTTAGAAGGCTGAGGCGGTCCCGGGCCATGGCGGGCTCGCCGGCGAACCAGCCCACCGCCGCGAGTGCCGCGACCGTCAGGAGCAGCAGGCCGTGGCGCCGTGACCGCTTACTCAGGGGTCTCGCCGCTCGTTTGGCCGCTCGTTTGGCCGCTCGTCTGGCCGGGCATCCGGCCCCGGTTGTAGAGCTGGTCGATACGGCGGGTGACCAGGGTGGCCCACCGCTGGCTCAGGCGGCGTAACTCGCTCCAGGTGGTGACCGGGTCTGCGCGGGAGAGGTTGCCGGCACCGAGGCCACCACTGCCTTCCAAAGAGTCTGCCACCCGGCGATCAACGGCGCGGGCAAGGATTTCGCCACTCAACGAGTCCTGCAGTTCAAGGACCAGGGTGGCGGCGCCAAACTCGTCGACAAAAGTTTCGGTACGGCCAGGTCCCTCCGGCGGCACGTTCGAGACGATGTCGAGTAGCGAGGTCCGGACCAGCAGGACGTCGGGTCCCGGTTCCGTCGTGAGCTTAAGATTGCGGCTCTGGGCGAGTGCGTCGCGAAAGGCCATCGTCACCGTAGCCACCAGCCGTTGCCGGTTTTCCGGGGTGACGGGAAAGTTTCGTTCCTGGGACGCGAACGTCGGGTTGTCCGTCCCGGGACGAACGGCCCGGAACTGGACTTCCACCGGCAGCAGCAGGATTTGCCGATAGCTGCTGATATTGATCTCCGGCTTGACCCACGCTTCCTTCATACCCGAGCCCCGGACGGGGACCATGCCGTCGTAGGTGGGGCCAGCGGTGTCGATGACGGGATTCGCTGGCGTGCAGGCGGCGGCCGCGAGAAACGCGGCGAGCAGCGTGACGGCGGCAAACGGGCGAACTGCGCTGGTGGCCATGGTTGGGCATTCCTGGCTTAAGTGCAGTGGCGTAATCATCGTCGTTTCCAGTCTGTCCCGCCAGACGCCAGGTGATTTCTGCTGTGGGGGATTACGACTACACTGGGATGCGGCGCCGAATACCCCGCAGCATTTCAGTGACTCTGACCCGGAGACCGACCATGCCTGACCACCGGCCACTACTCGCCCTGTTGATTGCGCTGCTCGTCTCCGCCTGCGGCGGAGAACGGGGCAAGCCGACGCCGGCACTTCCCGGCCCGGCAGCAGACGCGGCCCCGCAGGCAGTGGCTTTCCCGCCGCCAGCTTCGGCGGAGTTCTGCCGGGCTGCCCAGAGTTTTATGGCGAACACCGCCGTGCAGGCCACCAACACCGTCTTCACCGACATGCCCTCTTACCGGCATTCCAAACCATCGCCCAATCCCCTGCTGATCTACCAGGTGGTGACCTATGCCGGGAAGTTGCCCATCATGGTGTCCTGCAAGCTCAAGACGGCGGCCCACCTCCGGGCGGTCTACGGGCCTCAGGCTGCGGGTGAGCAGCGCTCCTGCCCGGCAGTCACCCGCGAGTTGCTGGCGACGGCGGTGGCGGGGCTCCGGCAAAACAGCGAGGCAGAAGCCGCGGAACGCGGCGCCGCGTTCGTGGTCGACGAGGACGAGCCCTACGTAACCGGGCGCGACTACCTGGCTGATTTCCCACTGAGTTACCGGGGCCCGGACGGTGCCATCCATGTCAGCTCCCACGGACTGTTCCAGAACTACGACAGCTGGATCACGGCCGTGCTGCCCCGGCAGGTGCAGGGGCAGAGCTACTGCCATCTGGCGACGGTTGAGTATCTGACGGCCCTGGCCCGAGGAGATCTGGAGCCTGGCACCGTGGTCACGACGGCCGACGATGCGCCGGTCGTGCCGGCCGGGGGCTGACGAGTAAGCCCCCAGAATCCAGAACAAATCGGGGCTTTGGTCACGTGTAATATTCCCCCGCGGGAGGTAGCGTGTAGCTCCACAGCTACACGTGTAGATCAATGGCTCTGAACATCCGCAGTGCCGAGGCCGAGAAGCTGGCGGACGCCTTGGCTCGCCTGACTGGCGAAACCAAGACCGACGCGGTGACCAAGGCCCTCCGGGACCGCCTGGCGCGGGTCCGGCGCGAGCGCGCCAGGCGCCGCCTCGCGGACGAACTCGACGATCTGGCCTTGCAGTGCGCCCGGCTGCCCGTGCTGGACCGGCGAAGCGCTGACGAGATCCTGGGCTATGACAACACCGGAACTCCAGGCTGATGGTTATCGACTCCTCGGCACTGCTCGCGATCCTGCAGGACGAACCCGAGAGGCGCGCGCTCGTCGAGGTCATTGAGAGCGCCGATCGCCGCTGCCTCTCGGTCGTTAACCTGGTTGAGGCCAGCATCGTGCTGGAAACGCGACGTGGACCGGCTGCAGCCCAGCTCCTCGATGCTCTCGTTGAGCGTGCCGGAATCGAGGTGATGGGCGTTGACCTTGAACAGGGCGCACTGGCCCGGCGGGCCTTCGCCCGCTACGGGAAGGGGCGCCATTCCGCAGGGCTGAATTTCGGTGACTGCTTTGCCTATGCCCTGGCTCAGACCCTGGGCGATTCGCTGCTCTTCAAGGGCAACGACTTCAGCCAGACGGACGTCGCCCCCGCGCGACCGCCACTGAATGACTAACCCGTTACAGCCTGCGGCTGCAACCGCGAGTCGGGCTTGTCGAGCACCACCTGGACGGCGCTGATTGCCCGTTCCAGGAACCCGCCTTCGCAATAGGCGAGGTACCAGTCCCACATGCGGACGAACTCATCGGGGTAGCCGAGGCGTCGCACCGCCGGCAGGCGCTGCAGGAAGCGCTTGCGCCAGATCTGCAAGGTGCGGGCATAGTCAAAGCCGATGTCGTGGAGGTTCGTGAGTTGCAGGTCCGTCACGCGGCTGACGGACGAGAGGATTGCACCGCAGGAAGGCAGTGCGCCACCCGGGAAGATGTACTTCTGGATGAAGTCGACGGAGTGCCGGGCCTGCTCGTAGTTCCGGTCGGCAATGATGATGGACTGCAGGACCATCCTGCCAGCCGGCTTCAGCCGTGCGCTGCAGATACGGAAGTAGCTGTCCAGGAAGTTGAGCCCCACGGCCTCGATCATCTCCACGGAGACGAGCTTGTCGAAGGTGCCCGTGAGGTCGCGATAGTCCTCGCTGAGGACCGTGATGCGGTCGCCGAGACCCGCCTTGCGCACCCGCTCGGTGGCGAAATCAAACTGGTTCCGGGAGATCGTGGTCGTCGTCACGCGACAGCCGAAATTCTGCGCCGCATACAGCGCCAGTCCGCCCCAGCCCGTGCCAATTTCCAGGAGGTGATCCGTGGGGCGCAGGTCCAGTTTGCGGCAGAGCAGATCGAGTTTGTGCAGGGACGCCTCTTCCAGTGAGGACTCTGGCCGGGGGAAAACGGCCGATGAGTACATCATGGCGGGGTCGAGAAACAGCTCGAACAGCTCGTTCCCGAGATCGTAGTGGGCCTGGATATTCCGCCGGCTGCCGGCCCGGCTGTTGCGATGATACCAGTGGGCCACCTTGAGCAGCGCCCCGCCCAGACGGGCCATGCCCGACTCCAGGCGGTGCATGACCTCCCGGTTGATGACCAGCAGGCGCATGACTCCCGGCAGGTCCGACACGGTCCACTTGCCGGCCATGTAGGCCTCGGCAGCGCCAACGGTGCCGCCGGTGGCGATGTCCAGGTAGGCAGAAAGATCGTGGATGTGGAGCGCCACGTCCGGGACCAGCGCCGAGTGCGCCGCCGTCTGCGCCACGCCGAAGTGAAAGCTGCCCAGCGGGTCCTGCAGCTGCAGCCGGCCGGCGGTGATCGAGGCCAGGACATCGTGCACGCCGCGCCGGGCGAGGCGCACGGCGGCCGTCAGCGGCGGCGTCGGATCCGCGATGCGGCCAGAGACTGGTCGGGCGAGAGTTTCTTCCGCGTCATTCATGAGGCGCATTCATCGAGGCGACAGGGACGTGATCGTACACCGGCGCCTTTTTCTGCCACAGGCGCAACGCCTGCCAGTGGATCAGCGCCGTGACCCGCAGCGTAGCCAGCGGATCGGTGGCGATGACCCGGGCCAGAGACCGGGACGAGATGGCAACGCGCTGGAAGCTCAGGTGAGCATCGAAGCACCGCGCCCCCTCCCGCCAGTTTTCCAGCGCAAAGGCCAGTCGCGGCCCCGGCGGCGCGAGCCGGCAGCGGTATCCCATGTCCATCGGCAGGAATGGCGACACGTGAAAGGCCTTGGCAAACTCGAACTTGAAGCCCCCGTTGGCGATGGGCGCGCCGCGGGTCAGCACGTAGGGATGCATCTCCCGCCAGGGCATGTTGCTGACCTCAAGGACCACCGCCTGCAGCTCGCCGTCGGGGGCGTAACAGTAGTAGGCGCTCAAGGGATTGAAGCCGTAGCCAAGGTACCGGAAGTGGGTCAGCAACCGGATGGGACCTGAGGGGCGAAAGCCGGCCTGGACGGCGACCAGATCCCGGATGCTCTGGTCCAGCGGCACCGTGGCTTCGCCGTAGTGATCGGCGCGCCGGAACCACGCGGGGGCCGGGCTTCGGGCAGACCACAGCCAGAACGGGTCGAACAATTCCGGCAGCTCGGCCAGGTCCACGTAGAGCATGGAGAGGCCGTAACGGAAGTCGTGACGGACCGGCCGAAAGCGCCGGTGGCTAACGTGTCCCTGATAGATACAGCTGTGCATCGGCCGTCTCTGGAGCAAATGTCGGGGAGAGTTTGTGCCCCAGCGCGCTGCACACGAGAGCGGCACTCCGCACCCCGTCCTCGTGGAAACCATAGCCCCAATAGGCGCCGCAGTACCAGGTGCGCTGCACGCCGTTGATTTCCCCACGCCGTTCCTGGGCACGCAGGCTGGCGTTGTCGAACACCGGATGACTGTAGGTCTGGCGGTGCAGGACCGTGCGCGGGTCTATGCCCTCATCCCCATTGAGGGTCAGCAGAAACTGGCGCCCGGTTGGCAGGCTCTGGAGCCGGGTGAGGTTGTACGTGACGGATACCCGGCTGGTCGCAGTGGCCTCGGGACGACGGTGATAGTTCCAGGACGCCCACGCCCGGCGACGGCGGGGCAGAAGTCGCAGGTCGGTGTGGAGCACGGCGTCGTTATCCTGTGAGGTGATGGCGCCGAGCACCTGCCGTTCCGCCGCGCTGGGATCCCGCAGCAGCGCGAGGGCCTGGTCGCTGTGGCAGGCCATAATCACCTGGTCGTACTCCGCCGCGGGACGACCCCTGGCCTTCACCACTACCCGGTCTGCGTGCCGCTCGATCCACTCCACCGGCGTGTTGAGCTGCAGACGGTCGCGCAGGGGGCGGAGCAACGCCCGGACATACTCCTGGGAGCCGCCAGTGACCGTCAGCCACTGGGGCCGGCCCTCCACCTGCAGCAGGCCGTGATTCTCGAAGAAACGACCGAAGTGCGCCGCCGGGAACGCCAGGATGCGGGACGGCTCGGCCGACCAGATCGCGCCTGCCATCGGCAACAGGTAGTCATCCAGGAGTCTGCCACGAAGGTTCCGGGCGGCCAGGAACTCGCCAAGGGTCACTGCCGGGTCGGCGGCCACCAGCTGCGGCCCCAGGCTGTTGAAGCGGAGGATGTCGCGGAGCATCCCGTAGAACGCCGGCCGAAACACATTCCGGCGCTGGGCGAAGAGGGCATCAAAGGTGTTGTCACCCCGATACTCGAGACCACTCGCGCCGCACCTGAAGCTGAAGCTCATCTCGCTGGGCTGGCAGGCGACACCCAGCGACTGCAGGAGCGCTGTGAAGAGCGGGTAGGTTTTCTCGTTGAAGACGATGAAGCCCGTGTCGATGGCAAAGCGCTGCCCGTCCATGGCCACTTCGACCGTGTTGCTGTGCCCGCCGGCGTGCCCCTGGGCTTCGAAAAGAGTCAGCTGGCATCGCGGGGCAAGCTGCCTGGCCGCATAGAGCCCGGAAATTCCAGTGCCTACAACTGCAACGCGCACTACTCAAGCCTGCTTTCGGTTTTCCCAGGTCAGCAGAGCAGTACGCCTGCAGACGGCAAATGGATGCAAAAAATGCGAGTATCCGGTATCAGGCAAAACTATATCGGCTGTAGCCGGCGAGCTCGCTGGTGTCGCCAGAAAGGACCGGAGAATGAACCTGCGTGGATGCTTGCTGCTGGTCTGCCTGGGATTTCTCTCGGGCTGCGGGACTCCGCCGACGCCCCTGCCGGCCCTCAATGCAAGCTACGAGCAGGCGCTGGCCCGTACCGCCCCGCTGGCCGTGATCCTGGCGCCCGGTTCCGAAGAAGAGCGCCGGGCCTTTGCCGGAGTCCAGCGCTACTTCACCGGCATGACCACGGCGTCAGTCCGGGATCTGACGTCCCTGGTCTACGCCCCGGAGTCCTACCTGAATGACACGCTGGTCGCCATCGAGGGCAGTGCCAACATCGAGGCCTACTTTGCCCACACCGCCGGGCAGGTCCGCACACTGAACGTCGAGTTTCTGGAGCGCGCCCCGGTCGGGACGGACTGGTATGTACGCTGGCAGATGACGGTGATCGCCGATGGCCTCAATGGTGGCCAACCCATCGTCACCTACGGCGTCACCCAGTTTCGGTTTGACCCGCAGGGCCGGGTCCTGATCCACAAGGACTTCTGGGACGCCGGCTCGGGACTCTACGAGCAGCTCCCCGTCCTCGGGCGGGTCATCAGGCGGGTCCGGGGGATCGTGGAGGCCGCCGGCCGGAGTGAGGCCCCGCCGTGAGTCTGCTGATCGAGCTGTGCGAACGCGGCCTGATACCCGACCGGCTCACCCGGTTCGGGATGCGCCGGCTGATGGCCGGGAGGCTCGCCAGCGAATCCGGCGACCGGGGTGAAGGTGAGTTCAACGAGTTTCGCCGGCGACTGGTGGGTCTACGCCAGAGCCCGGTAGCCATTGAAACCGCGAAGGCCAATGAGCAGCACTACGAGGTTCCGGCGGCGTTCTTCCAGTCCGTGCTGGGTCCGCATCTCAAGTACAGCTGTTGCCAGTACGACGACGGCGAGCGCCACGGTTCTGTCGCGCTGCGCGAGGCGGAGGAGGCGATGCTCCGGCTGACCAGTGCGCGCGCCGGGCTTGCCGATGGCCAGCGTATCCTCGAGCTGGGTTGCGGCTGGGGCTCACTCACGTTGTGGATGGCAGCACACTATCCGGGCAGCCGCGTCACTGCCGTCTCCAACTCCGCATCCCAGCGCCAGTTCATTCGGGGTCAGGCCCTGGAGCGGGGTCTGACAAACGTCGAGGTCATCACGGCGGATGCGAACGTTTTCGCGACGGACCAGCGTTTCGACCGGGTGGTGTCCGTCGAGATGTTCGAGCATATGCGCAACTACGCCACCCTCATGGAACGCATTGCCGGCTGGCTGGAGCCCGGGGGCAAGCTCTTCGTGCACATCTTCTGCCACCGCTCGCTGATGTACCCATTCACCGTGGACGGCGACGAGGACTGGATGGCGCGGTACTTTTTCACGGGTGGCCTGATGCCGGCGGAGAGCACGCTGCTGCATTTCCAGGAACACCTCACGTTGGAAGACCAGTGGCGCGTGTCTGGCACTCACTACGCCCGGACCGCGAACGACTGGCTGGCGAATCAGGACCGGGAGCGTGCCAGGGTGATGGCCGTCCTGACCGAAGCCTACGGCCCGGCGGAGGCGGCCCGCTGGTTCCAGCGCTGGCGGATGTTCTTCATGGCGGTAGCGGAGCTGTTTGGCTATGCCGGCGGCACGGAATGGCTGGTAGCGCACTACCGGTTCAGCCGATAATCCAGCCATGCTCCAGATCGTACTGGCCGGCCTCGCCACGACCACCGCGCTCATGGTCGTGGCCTGGCTGCTGAGTCTGACCCTGCGCAACGTGGGGATCGTCGATGTTTTCTGGGGTCTGGCCATTGCGGGTGCCGGCGGTACCTGGCTGTTGCTGCAGCCGGACCCCAGCCCCCGCGGCGCGCTGGCCCTGCTGCTCGCCGTGCTCTGGGCCGCGCGCCTGGCGCTGCATATCCTGTGGCGCAATCGGGGCAAGCCCGAAGACCGGCGCTATCGCGTGATCCGGGCAAACAATGAGCCGAACTTCGCGTTCAAGAGCCTGTACATCGTGTTCCTGCTGCAGGCCGTGCTGGCGTGGCTGGTCGCCATGCCACTGCTCGGCACGGCGCTATCCACCGCCAGTCCCCTCGGTCCCGTCGATCTGCCCGGTGTCCTGCTGTGGCTGGCGGGCTTCCTCCTGCAGTCCACCGCCGACCTGCAGCTGGCCCGGTTCCAGAAACGGCCGGATGCGGAACGGGCCGTGATGAATCAGGGCGTCTGGCGCTACAGCC
>JBBQJK010000024.1:0-11373 GCA_038325835.1 Gammaproteobacteria bacterium | reverse complement strand
GCACAAACGGCTCGGCGTCGCTGATTGAGCAGCCGATGACCGTGAGCGGCAGGCCCGTTGTCATCGCGCATCGGGGCGCAAGCGGCTACCTTCCGGAACATACGCTGCCAGGCAAGGCTCTGGCGCACGGCATGGGCGCTGATTTCCTGGAACAGGACGTCGTGGCGTCCAGCGATTCCCAGCTCCTTGTTTTTCACGACCTCCATCTCGATCAGCTCACAGACGTGGCTTGCCAGTTTCCTGGACGGGCCCGGCCGGACGGCCGGCACTATTGCATCGACTTCAGCCTGCAAGAGTTGCGGACTCTGACAGTGACTGAGAGGCAGCGCAGGGACGGTTCCGGCCCGCGCTTCCCGGCGCGCTTCCCCGCGAACACCGGATCCTTCCGCATCCCTACGCTGGAGGAGGAGCTGGATCTCATCCAGGGGCTCAATCGCTCGACAGGCAGGCGAGCCGGGGTATACGCCGAAATCAAGGCTCCCGGGTGGCACACGGAGCACCGGTTCGGGCTGGGCGACAGATTACTGGAGACCCTGCGGGCCTTCGGTTACAGAACGGCGGCTGACGGCTTCTTTGTCCAGTGCTTCTGCGCCGCAGAACTCCGCCGAGTACGTGCTCGATATGGCGGCGATGTGCCGTTGATCCAGTTGCTGGATGACGCTGGCGACGTGAGTCGGGAAGCCCTCGCTGCCATTGCGGGCTATGCCCAGGGCATTGGCCCGACCATCGGCATGGCCTGGCCCGACCGGGGCCTGGTCAGCCGGGCGCGAGAGTCTGGACTGCTGATCCATCCGTACACGTTTCGGGCCGACGACCTGCCCGAGGGCTTCAGGACGTTTACGGAGCTGCTGACTCCCTTCATCGAACTGCTCGAGGTCGATGGGCTGTTCACGGACTTCCCGGACCTGGTGATCGCCCATATCCGCCAGCGTGGCTAGTCCGGCCAGCGCTGGGGCACCCGTTCAATGCGGTCCGTGTCGTAGCCGGAACTCCGGAGCGAACCCAGCAGCTGGCTGTACTCGGGTTCGGGCATGGTTGGCGTGCGGGACATGATCCAGACGTATTTCCGGTCAGGAACGCCAATGACGGTGCGCTGATACCCAGGATCGAGATAAAGAATCAGGTAGTCAGCCTCGGGCACATACCAGCCAAACTTCATCTTCCATTCGGAGTTCACGGGCGGATTGGCTACCCGGGCTCTTGGGGTAAAAACGCGCTCGGGGCCATCAAAGCTGTCACGCCTGAAGGTGTAGGTGGTGGCGATGGTGCCGTCCGGCTCCAGCGTGTAGGTCTCCACACCGTTATGAGCGCCTTTCTCCGAAAACATAGGCAGCAGTGGCACGTGTAACGGGATGGACGCGATGACATACCAAGGGCCCATAAAGCGCGGCAGATCGACCGGCTCCGTCAAGCCACGCAACGGGGGCAGCCCGCTCGTGGTGCAGGCGGAGAGCAGCAGGCTCAGGATGGCCGTTTGCAGGGATCTTGGGGTCATGGCTGATATCCTCTGGATGCGTATAATGTATATTATGTTAAAAACTAGGCAGGCGTCGCAACGACCCTCGATAGATGAGTGTATTCCCCCCAGCGACGCCCGTCCCCGGCGCGCCGGGCGCCCTGAAAGCGCTGTGTATAATTCGATTGCGTTGCGGGCTGGGGCCCACTGGGTATCGATGACAGCTGCTGCTCGCCAGGCTCGGACGGTTCGCATCGCGATGGTCGGCGCCCACCTGGCCTGTCTGGCCGCCCTGGAAACCGGGGTTAGCGCCATCGCCCTGAAAGTTGCCGGTGTCGCCTACCTGTTGCGGGCTTTTGGTGTTACGGCCGGCTACCACCGCCTGCTTGCCCATGCCTCGTTCAAGGCAGGCCGCCGCACCCAGTTTGCCCTGTCTTTGCTGGGAGCTCTTGCCACCCAGGGCGGGCCCCTTTGGTGGGTATCCCATCACAGGAACCATCACCGCTACACAGACCGCAGCCAGGACCTTCATTCGCCGCGCCAGCGAGGTTTCTGGTACTCCCACATGGGCTGGATGTGGGACAAGGCCAGCTTCGAGACCGCGGCAACCAACGTGAAAGAACTGTACCGGTTCCCGGAGATCAAGGCCTTGCAGCGCTATTACCCCATGCTGATCGTGGGTCAGGCTCTGGGCTTCTATGCGCTCGGCGCGCTGCTCGCGTCCCAGTTCCCGGACAGCGGCACGAGCGGCGGTCAAATGCTGGTCTGGGGCTTCATTATCAGCACCGTCTGCCTCTGGCATGCCACTTTCATGGTCAACTCCGTTTGCCATGTCTGGGGTAAGCGGTCCCATGCAACCGACGACGCCAGCACCAACAATCCGCTGGTCGCATTTCTCACCCTCGGCGAGGGCTGGCACAACAATCACCACAAATTCGCGTACTCGGCGCGGCATGGCCTTCAGTGGTGGCAGATTGACCTGACCTACCTGAGCCTCCGCTGTCTTGAGGTGCTGGGCCTGGTTAGTGACCTTAAGCTGCCGCGGAAGGTTGCCCCTAGTTGACGACGCGATCAATAACGATCGCGACAGGGCCACCGGGCACGGTGGCCCGCTGCCACTGGGCCTCGCCGTAAACATCACCGGGCTTGGCGATCGGATCGCCGCCGTTGGCTATCCGTGCCACCAGCGTGGCGGTCGCCACGCTCGCCAGCGTCCTGCCTGGCAGCATGATGTCCGCATCACTGATCTGCAGAGTGACGGGCAGTTCCCGCGCCTGCCGGCGGATAACCGCCAGCGGCGGGCCGGGATTCTGTGCATCCCTGACGAAAACAAACAGCGGTGCCGACGGCGAGATCTGCGCGCGGAGCGCGTCGCTCACGGACACCAGCACACTGATGCCCGACCCGCCGCCCGCTACCGGTGCTGCCGTGGCGTCACGCGGCGGCGCGGGGCCAGCGGCTGCGGGCCCGTCGAGTTCCGCCAGTTGTGTTTCGATGATCTGCCGCACTCGCTCCGGCGGTGACAACTCCAGAAGCGTTGTCCAGCGTTCCCGCGCCACCGCAGGCTGGCCACGAGCCAGGCTCAGGAG
The DNA here is from genome assembly GCA_038325835.1 of Gammaproteobacteria bacterium. GTDB lineage: Bacteria > Pseudomonadota > Gammaproteobacteria > Steroidobacterales > SHZI01. Next base: position 8,328 of record JBBQJK010000024.1, on the reverse strand, counting down.
ACCGCCGTACCACAGGCCCTTGGGATTGCGTGGCTCTGCCTTCAGGACGGCCTCGATGTCGTCGCCCACCGGGCCGGTCAGGGCACCGGGATCAAGAACAATCCTCGCCTCCGCCACCCCAAGGCGAGCGTCCACATTGCGCCCCTCGGACACATCCAGCGCGCGCTGATAGGCAGTTGCCGCCTCGGCAGGCCGATTCATGCTGAGGTACGAACTGCCCAGCAGTATCCACCCCTCCTCGTCTGCCGGTGCGTCCTGGAGTCGGCGTTCGAGGGAAGCGACCGCCTCTTCCATAGACCGGGCTTCCGCCGAAACGGCCGACTGGGCAGGCGCTCCTGTGGCGGGCTCCCGCCAGTCGTACTCGCTCACCAGCAGATAAATCAGCACGACTGCTGCCGGAATAGCGAGCGCCGTCATCGTCGCCGCCAGGGGGTGAGTGCCGGTCCCCGAGCGGAGCAAGGGCCAGGCGACGAGTCCAACGCTCAAGGCTGTAAACAGGACCGCAATGGCGGCGAAAAGTGTCAACGTCGTTCCTCCTGAGCCACCTCTGGTGGTCCCTCGTCGTCTGCGGGCACAGGCAGCCCCCTGCGCCGCCGGATGATCCGGCCGAGGCCCAGGCCACCAATCAGCAAGAGTAGCCCCGGAGCCAGCCACAAGGCCGCTGTGGAAGTCTTGAAGCGTGGCTTGTAGAGCACGAAGTCGCCATAACGATCCAGCAGGAACGTCGTGACCTCGGCTTCAGAACGTCCCTCCTCCAGCATCTGCCGAATCTCGCGGCGCAGATCGGCGGCCAAAGGGGCGCTGGAATCTGCGATCGTCTGATTCTGGCAAACGAGGCATCGGACCTCGTGGGTCAGGCGGACGTAGGTCTCCTGCTGCACGGGATCAGCCAGCCTGGCATCCGTATCCATCGCCGAGCCGAAACCCGGACTGAGCGCAATGATCAGACCCACGATGACGCCAGAGCAGCGCTCAGTCATGGCCTGTTTCCGGCCGTGGCGATGCGCGGCAGAAATTCCTTCTTCCAGACCTCCAGAGTCATCGGCGCGATGTGCTTGTAGAGCACCGTGCCATCCGGTCCGATCAGAAAGGTCTCCGGCGCGCCATAGACGCCCCAGTTGATGGCGGTCCTGCCATCCTGATCGACGCCTACAGCAGCATAGGGATTTCCCAGCGTAGTGAGCCACTCCCGGGCCAGCTGGGGATCGTCCTTCCAGTTGATACCGAAGATCGGAATCCCGCTATCGCTCGCCAGTGCCAGGAGTGTTTCGTGCTCCTGACGACAGCCGGCGCACCACGTTCCCCAGACATTGACGAGACTGGTCTTGCCCACGAGATCCTTGCGACTGATGGTCTGGGCGGGGTCGTCCAGTCGCGGCAGGCTGAACTCGGGGGCGGCCTTGCCCACCAGCGGTGATGGCACGAGGGTCGGGTCCTTGCCCAGTCCGAGCACAAAGACAGCGAGCAGAACCGCGAAGACCGTCACAGGCAGCAGGAAGCGCCAGAACGTCGCGCCGGCCTCGGAACGCACGGCGGGCCCGGAACGCAAGGTCAGGGCGGAGCCGGCTGCGCGGCGCGCTGCCCGGGAGCGGGGACGGCCGCTGTTTTCCGGGCCCGCTGCCAGTAACGGCGGTCGGTCCCGGCCAGCAGGCCGCCAAGGGCCATCACAATCGTCCCCAGCCAGATGAAGCGCACCAGGGGCTTGTACTGCAGCCGGACGCTCCAGGCGCCATCACCCAGTTCATCGCCCAGCGCCACGAACACGTCTCTGGACCAGCCCGCATCAATGCCCGCCTCGGTCATGGGTGAGCTGCGGACGGAATAAACCCGCTTCTCCGGATGCACGGTGGCCACCGGCTGGCCGCCGCGGGTGATGACCAGCTCGCCGCGCAGGGCTGTGTAGTTCGGGCCGGTAACCGGTTCCGTTCCCTTGAAGGCGACCTCATAGTCGCCCACACGAACCGTTTCACCGGGGGCGATGCGCTGATCAGTCGCCAGCCCGAAGGACGACGTGACCGTAATGCCCAGCACACAGAGCCCGAGACCCAGATGGGCGAGCGACATACCCAGCGCCGCCTGGGTAAGCCGGGGGCCCCGGCCCGCCAGCTGCCTCACCGGATCAATCAGTGCGGTAGCAATGACCCAGGCCGCTGCAGCGACACCAGCCACGGTCAGCGCGCCATTGCCGCCGCCGTACACCAGTAGTGGCACCAGCACACCGATCACCAGCGCCAGAGCCGCTACCAGCCCCAGCTTCCTGGCGACGTCAGACGGCGATCCTCCCCGCCAGGTGCTATGCATCCCCACACCCACGGCCACCATGAGTGGCAGCATGGGAATAAGAAACGCCGTTTCAAAATAGGGCGGGCCCACGGAAATCTTCCCGGCGTCCAGAGCGTCAAGCACCAGCGGATAAACGGTGCCGAGAAAAACGAGCCCGGCCGCGATACACAACAGGATGTTGTTGATCAGCAGAAAGCTCTCCCTGGAAAACGGCTGGAAGCCCACGGGCCGGTCGAGGGATGGCGCCCGCCAGGCATACAGCCCGAGCGCGACTCCAACCACGACTCCCAGAAAGACCAGGATGAAAAGCCCGCGGGCCGGATCGGCCGCGAAGGAGTGTACCGACACGAGCACGCCGGAGCGGACCAGGAACGTCCCGATGAGGCTGAGTGAAAACGCAGCGATCGCCAGGAGCAGCGTGGAGCCCTTGAAGATTCCCCTCTTCTCGGTCACTGCCAGCGAGTGAATCAACGCGGTACCCACGAGCCAGGGCATGAACGACGCGTTCTCCACCGGATCCCAGAACCACCAGCCTCCCCAGCCCAGTTCGTAGTAGGCCCACCAGCTGCCGAGTGCGATACCGATGGTGAGAAACACCCAGGCGGCCGTGGTCCAGGGTCGGACCCAGCGGGCCCACTCCTGCTCAAGGCGTCCGGCCAGCAAAACGGCCACTGCAAAGGCAAAAGCTACCGAGAAACCCACGTAGCCGGCGTAGAGCATGGGGGGATGAATCGCCATGGCCGGGTCTTGCAGCAGCGGATTCAGATCATTGCCATCGAAGGGCACGGGGCTCAGGCGCAGGAACGGGTTGGAGGTAAACACTACAAAGGCCAGGAAGCCGACGCTGATCGCTCCCATGACCCCGATCATGCGGGCAGCGATGTCCCGGGGCAAGCCGCCACTCAGTGCCGTGACGGCGATCGTCCAGGCCGCGAGGATCAGCACCCACAGCAGCAGTGAGCCCTCATGGCTTCCCCAGACCGCGGCAAAGCGATACATGTCGGGCAGCGTACTGTTTGAATTGCTGGCGACATTGAGCAGCGAAAAGTCGTTGTGGATAAACGACCAGGCCAGCAGTCCGAACGCGCCAGCGGCAAACACAAACTGACCCGCCGCCGCCGCTGGCCCCACGGCCATCAGCGCCGCCTGCCCGCGATGGGCACCCACGAGCGGAAAGACGGTCTGGCAGATCGCCAGGCACAGCGCCAGAATCAGGCACAGTTGGCCGAGTTCAGGAATCATCCAGGGTAGTTCCTATGCAGACAAAAAGCAGGACGGCGCTCAGTTCGGGGCTGTGACAGGCGCACCGGGCTTGCCAGGATGCCCCTGCGCGGCGAGCGCCTCTGCCACCTCGGGGGGCATGTAGTTCTCATCGTGCTTGGCGAGTACCTCATCCGCACGAAACACCCCGCCCGGCTCCAGGGTGCCCATCGCGATCACACCCTGACCGTCCCGGAACAGATCCGGCAGCACGCCCGCATAGGCGACCGTCAGCTGTTGCTGGTTGTCCCGAACCTGAAAGCGCACCTCCATGGAGCCGCTTTCCCGCCGGACACTGCCTTTCTCCACGAGCCCACCCAGCCGAAACCTCTTGCCGGCCGGCGGCTCACCGGCGAGCGCCTGGGCCGGCGTGTAAAAGTACAGCAGGTTCTCCTGAAACGCGCGCAGGGACAGTCCGACGGCGGCGCCCACGCCCACCACGACCAGGCCTACCACCAGCATTCTCTGTCGACGCGGCGTCATGACTCTCTCCCGACTGTTGCCCTGCCATTCTGCGCTTCCGCCCGGCCCGCCCGCCGGCTCAACTGCTCCCGGAACCGCTGCTGGGTTTTCCGGAAGCGCCAACGGGCCGCCACCAAATTGCCCAGGATGACGAGAGCAGTCACCCCATAAGCAACCGATATGTAGCCTGCATAGCCCCCCATGGCAAGCGACTGTTCCATCATTTTGCCCCCGTCGGGCTGATGCCCCGCAGCACGTCCTGGGCCCAGCGGGACTGAAACTCCCGCGCCAGCACCTCGCCCCGGACGCGCAGCGCCAGGACCCCGAAAAAATACAGCGTGAACGCCAAGATCATGGCCAGGAGCGGCCAGAGCATATCCCAGGAAATGGAGGGGGCCTCGAGCTTGGACAAGGTCGGGCCCTGGTGCAGGCTCGCCCACCAGATGACCGAGAAATGAATGATGGGCACGTTCGCCACGCCGGCGATCGCCAGGATCGCGCTGGCCCGGTCCGCCTGATTGATGTCCTCGTAGGCACTGCGCAATCCCATGTAGCCGAAATACAGGAACAGGAGGATCAGCTCGGAGGTCAGGCGGGGATCCCAATCCCAGTAGGTGCCCCACATGGGCTTGCCCCAGACCGCCCCCGTGACCAGGGTGGCAAACGTAAACGACGCGCCAATGGGTGCACAGCTGGCCGCCACCGCGTGGGCGAGCTTCATGCGCCAGATGAGTCCGATGGCACCGGCGACTGCCATCGTGACGTAGATCATCATGGACAGGTAGGCGCTGGGGACGTGGACATAGATGATCCGAAAGGCGTCGCCCTGCTGGTAGTCCGGCGGCGCCAGCACGAGGCCTCCCCAGGTACCGACCGCCAGCAGACCGAAGGCAGGAATCAGGAACCACAGGCTCAGCTTGCCGGCGAGCGCATAGAGATGCGGTGGCGATGCCAGACGAAAAAACCAGGTCCACACGTACTTCTCTCCTTCCTTAGCTCGCGGCGCTGACTAGTCAGCGCTGACGCGAATGGCACCGGCCGCCACGATGGGTGCCAGGCTCACCGCCAGAACCAGCAACGCGCCCAGCAGGTACAGCGGGCCCGTCGGGTCCTCTCCCGCCAGGGCCAGATCCGTGGCCCGGGCTCCCAATATGAGTACCGGCAGCATCAGGGGTGCGACGATAAAGACCAGCAATACCCCGGCGCCCCGCAAGCCCGCCGTCAACGCCGCCCCGATCGATCCCAGCAGGCTCAGGGTTGGCGTCCCCAGCAGCAGACTCAAGGTCAGAACCGCCAGGGCGGTAGCGGGTAAATGGTAGGTGATTGCCAGGACGGGTGCCATGAGCACGACCGGAATCCCGGTGATCATCCAGTGCGCCAGCGTCTTGGCCAGCAGCATCCAGCCCAGGGGGTACGGCAGGGTCAGTAGTTGTTCGAGAGTGCCGTCTTCCAGGTCTGAGCGAAACAGGAGTTGCAGCGACAGCAAGGTCGCCAGCAGCGCGGCAATCCAGAGCACGCCGGGTGCAATCATGCGCAGCTGCTCCGCCTTGGGACTCAGCGCGAGGGGGAACAGCGTCACCACCAGGATAAAGAACAGCGCCGAATTGCTGGCGTCCGTCCAGCGCCGCAGGCCGACGCGCAGATCCCTGGCGAGAATCACCCAGAACAGCGCGAGCAGCCCGAGCGCCGGCTCTGTCGCTGCGTCGCGAGTTCTGGCGCCAGTGTCCACGTTGACGGCCATGCCCTAGCTGCCCAGGGCCAGGCGGGTGACCGGGGCGGCACCGAAGTCGAGAGACTGGTGTGCGGCGACCACCGCCGTACCACCGTTGGCGAGATGCGTGCCCAGAGCCTGCTCCAGGAAGCGGCGTCCCGCCGTGTCGAGATTGGTCTGGGGTTCGTCCAGCAACCAGAGGTCTGCAGCCGACAGCAGAACCCGGGCGAGTGCTGCCCGCCGCTTCTGGCCTGCCGAGAGCAGGCGGACGTCCAGATCGGCGCAACTGTCGAGGCCGGTGGCTTCGAGGATGTCGCTGACGCGGGCCGGCGGCCCTGCCAGCTGCGCAAAGAAGCGCAGGTTTTCGCGGGTGCTGAGTTCCGGCTTCAGTCCGGGTGAATGCCCGGAAAAAGCGAGCCGCAGGCGGCCCGACTGGAGTTGCTGGCGGAAGCCGCTGCCCTGCCAGGTGACGTGACCGGACTCCGGCTGGGTCAGCCCGGCGATGACTCGCAGGAGCGTGGTCTTGCCGGCGCCATTGGGGCCTTCAATCAGCAGGGCCGAGGCCACGGGAAGCCTGAAAGACAAGTCCTCGAAGAGGCATGTCGTTCCACGCCACAGCGTTAAGCCCGCGCCTGCCAGCACACCCGTCTCCAGAGCCCCGGTTCCCCAACCGGCCAAGGGGTTTACCGCCCACCCAGAGCGGCGGGCAGAGCGGCGGGCCATCCTTACTGACTTTTGCATCTAAAACAAGTCACTAGGACACTTTACTCCCACGCTTTCGCTGCAGACCCCCCGGAGTGTCCGCGCGCCTGCCGGAAACTGGCTTTACATAGTGGGGACCCGTACTTAGACTCCAGACGCGACCTGGAATCCGGCAAACGAGCAACCATAAGCCCGACCAGCTGTCGCCTGCTGCAGGAGTCCCCGATGGCCGCACTCTTTGAGGGCGCATTGCTTCTCCCCCATTCGGGAGTAACGCGGACCGCCGATCCCGCGGGCGTCACGGCAGGACTCGCTTACGTGCATCGCTGCCTGCGCGGACATCGCCCCTTCGGCATCATCACGGGATCCACCGGGGGACTGCACGCTCTGGTTGAGCGCGTCGCCGGTGACTGCGCGGCCCGGGAGGACCTGCACACCGTGCGGCTTGCCGCGCCCACTGACAGTGTGCAGACCTTTCTGGCGAGCTGCCTCGCCGAACTGGGTTTTGAGTTGCACCAGGCGGCGTTCGATGATCTCCACAAGCTGATGCTGGTCTTCCTCCGCCATGAAAGTGCGCGGGGCCGAAGAACGGTGGTGATTGTTGAAGCGACTGAGCACTACGGGCCGCACGTCCTCGAGTTCATGGAGACGCTATCCAAGGTCCGTGCAGGCGCCACCGCGGCGATGAGTTTCATTCTCGTGGGCTCGCGGGATCTGCACCGCATCCTGGACTCCCGGGGCATGGCCGGGATCCGGCCGTTCACGCGGGAGCGCTTTGATCTGGATCGTTCGCTGGCCTGGGTCACCCCGGCGGGAAAGACGGGGGAAGTCCCTGCGCCCTGGGCGACTGGCCGGCAGCCGGCTCAGGACCCGGCAATCAGCCAGACTTCACCGCACAACCTGCTGGTGATGCTCGACGGCGCGATTCTTGAGCGACGTGAACTCAGCCCGGGGAGACTGGTGATCGGCCGCAGCCCGAAATGTGGCGTGCAACTGGACAGCCGTTACGTGAGCCGCCAGCACGCCCTCCTGGTCGTCACGACTGACACCGTTGCCATCGTCGACCTGCAAAGCACCAACACCACGCTGGTGAACGGCCAGGTCACCGCGAGTCAGCAGCTGGAGCCTGGTGATCTCGTCGCCATTGGCAATTTTCGTTTGCGGTATGACTGCCGGTTTAACCTAACGCGGCCTGCGGCGAGTACCTAGAACGCTCCCGGCGGGGAACGTGTACCCTCAACGAAATAGTTACGAGCCGGGTTGACCTGGCCCGCGCCTACCGGGGGACACAGAGCAAGTGCACAAGCGAACAGCGATCGCTGCAATCGCAGCGGCCTCAGTCGGGCTGCAGAGTACCGTCTATGGGTACAGCGCCACTGCCAACGTGACCTTTTACTGGGCACTAGGCGGCACTGAGAGCGGTTGGACGGCGCAGACGCCGAACACCCTGACGGCCATGACCAATGGCACCTACTTTTCCTCACTGACCGGCAACAACTCAATCAATTACCTGAACCCAAACTTTACGAGCACCGCCCAATGCGCCAGCATCGTCGCCGGTCTCGGTGGTAGTGCCCCGGTGACCCGCAAGTACGGTTGCCGTTACTCCGACTACGATGGCAACCCTTCCTTCGTTGCGATACCTCTGCCCACGGCAGCCCCCGGTGATCTGGGGCCTGGCGCGCAGGCTTCCGGCAACATCAACGTCACCGATACCACCATGACCGGCACGCTGACGATTCTCAGCACCACCGACGAGCCCACGGGCGGCACGGCAGTCAGCATCGGCAACGGCAGCAACGGCTACAACCTGCGTCAGGCTGACGGCTCGCCCTTCGGTAACTCCTGGGGTGGCGTCACCACCTTGGGCACCTACACGTTGAACCTCACGGGTGCCTTCACAGAAACCT
>JBBQJK010000023.1:0-11432 GCA_038325835.1 Gammaproteobacteria bacterium | reverse complement strand
CGCCGGCGGGTGGCAACAACCGCCTGTGGGTGGTCAACGAGGATAACAACTCGGTCACGGTATTTGATGCCGTGACCAATGCCCGGCTGGCGGAGATCCCGGTGCAGTTGGCGCCCCGGTCGGTGGCGATCGGCTCCGATGGCCTGGTCTGGGTCACCAACCAGCAGTCGGCGTCCATCAGTGTCATTGATCCGGGCACGCTGGCGGTCATCGCGACCCTCCCGCTGCCCCGCGGGTCCCAGCCGTATGGACTCGCGTTCTCCCCGGTCGGGAGCACCGCTTACGTCGTGCTGGAGGGCTCGGGCAAGCTGCTCCGGCTGGATGCCAACCTGCGCCAGGTGACGGGTGAAGTGGCCGTGGGCCCTAATCCGCGGCATCTGTCGGTCAGCTGGGACGGAGCGACCGTCTATGTCTCCCGATTCGTTACCCCCCTGCTGCCGGGGGAGGACACCACCACTGTGCAACCGGGCACCGCGGGCGGCGAGGTCGTACAGATCGATACCGCAAGTCTGCAGATCGTACAGACCATCACTCTCCGGCATCTGTCCGTGCCCGATACCGCGAATGCGGGTAGCGGCATACCGAATTACCTCGGCGCAGCCGTGATCTCCCCGGACGGGACCCAGGCCTTCGTGCCCTCGAAGCAGGACAACGTCCTGCGCGGGATCCGCCGGGATGGCCAGGGACTCAACTTCCAGAACACGGTCCGGGCGATCACGTCGCGCCTGGTCCTGGGCACCGGCACCGAAGATCTTTCCCGGCGCATGGATCACGACAACGCGAGCCTCACCAGCGCCGTCGCCTTCGACAAACTCGGGGTCTATGCCTTCGCTGCCCTGGAAACCAGCCGGGAAGTGGTGGTTGCCAGCGCCCACGATGGCTTGCAGGTCCTGCGTCTCGACGTCGGCCGGGCACCCCAGGGTGTGCTCGTGTCACCGGATGGCCTGCGTCTCTACGTCAGCAATTTCATGGACCGTACCGTTGACGTCTTCAACCTGTCGCCCCTCGTCATCTCGGCGACGGCCAGTGTTCCCCACCTGGCAACGCTCCAGTCCGTCACGACGGAGGCGCTCCCGGCCAACGTGCTGCTCGGCAAGCAGCTGTTCTATGACGCGCGGGATCCGCGCCTGTCGCTGGACCGATACATGAGTTGCGCCACCTGTCACAACGACGGTGGCCACGACGGCCGCGTCTGGGATCTCAGCGGTTTCGGCGAGGGCTTGCGCAACACCATCAGCCTGCGGGGCCGCGCCGCGGGCCAGGGCTTCCTGCACTGGAGCAACAACTTTGACGAGGTCCAGGACTTCGAAGGCCAGATCCGGGCCCTGGCAGGCGGGACAGGGCTGATGAGTGACGAGGGCTTTAACGCGGGCACGCGGAGTATGCCGCTGGGCGATCCAAAGGTTGGGCAGAGCGCGGACCTGGATGCACTGGCCGACTACGTCGCGTCCCTGAACAGCTTTGCCCCGAGTCCTGCGCGCAATGCCGACGGGACGCTGACGACGGCGGCGGAGGAGGGCAAGACCGTCTTTGCGCGCCAGAACTGCGCCAGTTGCCACGGCGGCGTCAATTTCACGGTCAGTGCTGCGGGTAACGTCATGGATATCGGTACGCTGACCCCGGCGAGCGGTAACCGTCTCGGCGGCGGGCTCGCGGGCATCGACGTGCCGACGCTGCGGGATGTGTGGTCGACTGCGCCCTATCTGCACGACGGCTCCGCGCCGACGCTGGCGGCAGCCATCCAGGCCCACAATGCCAGCCCCGTGCCGGCGGCCGACCTGCCGACGCTGGTGGCCTATCTGGAGCAGATCGGCAGCGACGAGGTCGGAGCGCCGGTGTCCGATCTGGACACGGACGGGGTCCTGGATGCCCTGGACAACTGTACGCTCGTGAAAAATGCGGACCAGCGCGACACGAATGGGGATGGTTACGGGAACCTGTGCGATGCGGACTTCAATAATAACGGCGTCGTCGACTCGAACGACGGCGCAATGCTGAAGGCTGCCTTCGGCTCGTCGGACTTTCCGGACCGGGACCTCAACGGCAACGGCGTCGTTGATTCCAATGATGGCGCACGGCTTAAAGCCCGCTTCGGACTGCCGCCGGGGCCTTCCGGACTCGGCCCCTAGCGGCATGCTTTACCATGGGGGTGATCGTGTTCACCTCCAACCGCAAGTCTGCTGAGGTCCGCCAGATCACCGTGGGTGGCCTGGAAGTCTCCGTGCTGCGGAAACCGGTCCGACACCTGCGTCTCGCGGTCTACCCCCCCTATGGCAACGTCCGGATTGCGGCCCCCTGGGGCATCAGTGACGAGGCCATCCATCACCTCATCACCAGCCGGCTGGACTGGATCCGTCGGCAGCAGGCCCGGTTCGCGGGCCAGCGGCGAGAGTCTGCGCAGGAACTGGTGAGTGGCGAGAGCCACGACTACCTGGGACGGCCCCACGTGCTGCAGGTCGTTGAGCGGCAGGGCGCGCCCCGCGTTGGCCTGCAGGGTACAGGCGTCCTTGAGCTGTACGTCCGGCCCGGGACCAGCCTGGAGGGCCGCAGCCGCGTGCTCGAGCGCTGGTATCGACAGCAGCTGCAGGAACGGATCCCGCCCCTGCTGGCCCAGTGGCAGCCCGTGCTGGGCGTGCAGGCCGCGGAGTGGGGCATCAGGAAAATGCGCACCCGCTGGGGTTCCTGCAACATCCGCGCACGTCGCATCTGGCTCAGTCTCGAACTGGCCCGCAAGCCTCAAGAGTGCCTGGAATACGTGGTCGTGCACGAACTTGTGCACCTGCTGGAGCGGGGCCACAACCAGCGCTTCTATGGCTTCCTGGATCAGTTCCTGCCGTCCTGGCGGCAGGCCCGTGCGGCCCTGAATCCCCGGCCACCGGGGCCCGCGGCGGCGTGAGTGCGCTGGCCTGGAGCTGGATCGGGATGCTGCCCTGATTACACAGTGGGGGGCGGAACCGCGCAGCGATCTGTCCCTGGGTCGGCCAGGATTTGACGTAATCCTACCTCCGGGATCGTTCATGCTGGAGGGAATCCAGTGGGGTAGGATTACCCACTCACCCAGTCTGAGTTCGCCCCATGCACAGGTCCATTCCGTCCGTTCTGATCGCCGTGGCCTTGCTGACCGTCGCCGCCTGCGGTGGTGGTGGCAGCACCGGTGGTGTCGCAGCTCCTGCCCAGTTCGCGACTGTCGGTATCGCACTCACCGACGCGCCGACCGCGGACGTGGATCAGGCCCTGGCCACCATCACGTCCATCGAGCTGCTCGGAGAGGGCCGCAGAGTCGTCCTGTTCTCGGGCGTCGAGACCATTGATCTGCTGAGACTGGCCGACTACTCGGAGCTGTTCGCCGTCAGCGAAGAGGTTCCTGCCGGTACCTACAACAAGATTCGCCTCCAGCTGAGCAGCCTGGAGCTGGTCAAGCTCAATGACGACGGCACCATCGACGAGACTATCGATGCGAAGCTGGTTGCGAACGGCAAGATCGATCTCAATCCCCAGGGCCCGTTCTATGTGGCTCCGGGCGCGACCCTGGTCATCACTGTCGACTTCGATATGAAGAAGTCACTGAAAATCACCGAGACCGGCAATGGCAGGATCATCGTCCGGCCCGTCATCTTTGTCGATATCGCCAACGGCTTACCCGCACCGGGCCTCACGCGGATCCACGGCGAGATAACAGCGATCGGTGACAGTGGTGAGCTGCGGCTGTGTCAGACCGCCCTCATTTCCTCCTCCGATGAGGACCGACGTCACGGCGACGAAGACCGGTGCGTGCGCGTCAGCACGGATGCCGCCACCGGCATCTTCGGTGAAGACGGCCTGCCCAAGGCATACTTCCAGTTGGCCGTGGGTGATGAGGCGACGATCATCGGCCGTCTGCGTCCATGGGATCACGACGAAGATGATGGCGACGGCGATAGTGGCGACGACAATGACAACGATGGGGACAGCGACCGCTTTGCGGTGGATGCCTACATCATCGAGGAGGGCCCGGTCGGGACTTTCAAGCGGCTCGCAGGAGTCGTAACCACGCCGGTGAATCCGGTCACCGATCGCTTCGGCATTGACCTGGCTCCGGGGCAGGGAATCGTCACCGACGGGCCGCTGGCAGCACAGCTCTACCCGAAATCAAGAATCTTCTCGACTGATGGCTTCGAGTTGAGCCGCCTGGACCTGGCGACGGGCACCCGCGCGATCGCCGATGCCGTGCTGGCCATCTCGGGTGCCAGCGAGGATGTGTTCCGGACGTCGCTGGTGGTCCTCGATCCGGATCTGGGCACCAGCGAGATACTCCTGAATGGCGCCGTGCTGGACGTTGATGTCGGGGCCCAGCGGCTGAGTATGAGTACAGCTTCCGGCGACCGTTGCGTCGATACCTGGACCGCCGATATCTTTCTCGTGGACGACAGTGGCGGCAGCCTTGAAAGCACGCGGGGGTCGCTGGACGACCTGGTACCCGGACAGAACATCGATGTCTTCGGGACCGAAGGCCTCGGCGGGTGTCTCGTGGCGAGCACCATCCTCGCCGAAGGTTAGCCGCGCCGAGTTTTGCCTACATCCAGCGCTGTAGAGGGCGGTATAGCCAGCGCTTGACCTGCAGCGGGAACGGCAACTCGCTCAGCCAGCCGGGGGTCAGGGCGGTGCTGCCGGGGCTGCGGCGCATGCCGTCAAACAGCAGGCGGAAGCGCGCGCAGATTTCCCCGTCTTCGGAAAAGATCATCGCCTCGATAAGGCGATCGTGGGCCGCGTGCTCCAGGTTGTAACTGCCCACGGCCACCTCCCGATCGTCCACGAGCAGTACCTTGGCATGCTCGCCCGCAACGTTCTCGTAAATGCGGGCGCCCGCCTTCAGGACCGATCCGTACTGTATGGAGGCGGAGATCCAGGGGAAATGGGTGACGCCCAGTGAGTCCCGGTGGGAGTGGAAGATCTCCACGTCAACGCCTCGCCGGCAGGCCCGCAGCAGCGCCGCCTTCAGCACCGGAGCCGGTTTGCAGTAGAGCGACGCGATCCGCAGAGAGCACCGGGCGCTGTCGATCAGATGGACCAGGTCAGCGGTCAGACGGTTGTGTACCGTGCCAAACGGGAAGAGCGGGCCGGAACGCTCCGCGGGGTCCTCCAGCACGTAGCGCAGACGCTGGCGCGGCGCGGACCGGGCTGGCAAGGCAAGAATGCCCGCAAGCGTCGCCGTCTCTGCCGCGGACAGCCGGGCAAATCGGCAGGCGTCCTGGAGCAGATGCTGGACGATCTCACCCTCGAGTTCCAGGGAGACCTCGTTCCACTGGGCAAAGGAGTGGTGGGCGATGTTGCTGCTGCCAAAGACGGCGGCGCCGGCGTCCGAGACCTGAATCTTGACGTGGACGCCACCGCCGACCCAGCGATGCATGAATGACGCCGGCGCGTAGTGGACGACGCGGCCTCCAGCGGCTTCCAGTGCCCGGAAGCGCTCCAGGAGTTGCGGTCTCTCGGCCGGGCTGCTCAGGTTCCGGGCCAGCCGCTGCCCGAAGCGGTCAACGACGAGCACGACCCGCACTCCCCGGTGGGCGGCAGCGATCAGGGCGTCCGCCATCCGGCCGCTGCGCTCGTCGCTGCCGAAGTAGTAGGTGGTCAGGAGGAGAAAGTGCCGGGCGCTGTTGACCATGGCCAGGCGCACAGACCACTCCTCCTCACGGTTCGTGAGGACATCAAGGCGTGTCGCACTCGAATGCCGAGCACTGCTCATGGCCGACCCCTCATTTTTTTCTGTCAGGGTTTTTTCAGCAGCAGGGAATAGCGTACGCGGGAGTAGCAATCGTAGCCGGACGGTTTGCTGAAGATGAGGTCCTGGTCGACCAGTTCGAGAGTGAGGCCCTGTTCGGCCGCGAAGTCCTGCCAGAAGCCCTTCGTGAAAAGAAACGAGCCGGAGGGCGGATGGTCGAACTCCGCATGGCGCTCCGGGTCGTTCACGATACCAATGTAGATGGTGCCGCCGGGCCTGGTGATACGCACCATTTCCAGTACCGCGCGGCGCGCCGCGTCCAGCGAGTCCAGGTAAAGGAAGACGCCATGGGAGAGCGTTTTGTCGTAGCTGCCGCTCTTTACTGTGAGGAGGTTGGTGATGTCGGCGACCTCAAAGTCGCCGGGCAGCTGGCTCTGGGCAATAGCCACCAGGTTCTCGGCGAAGTCCACTCCGGCCAGCGTCACCTGCCGGTAGGCGGCCACCTCGGCAAGAAAAGCCCCGGACCCACAGCCGGCCTCGAACAGGCGGTCCCCGTTTTCGATGCCGATGAAGTCCGCCGAGCGGCGGCACAGGTCGGTCCAGTCCGCGCTGCTGATGTAGCTCCACCGGGCGAAGTCCTTGAGGTGGACCAGGTTCTTCTGCTCGCCCAGGCGGTTATATTCGTCGCGGATTTCGGCAGGTATTACCATGCCCGGCACGATACAGGATCCGTCCGGCTGGTACTCTGGTTGAGGAGGCGGAGAACCGGGACCATGGAGACGAGAGCACTCGGCAAGTCAGGCCTGCAGGTCTCCCTGGTGGCCCTGGCACTGGCCATCGTTCTCGCCGTCGTTCTCGCGTTGCCGCCGATTCCGCAGGATCCCGGCTACCACGCGTTTGCTGATCGGAGGGTGCTGTTTAACATTCCCGGTTTCTGGAATGTCGTCTCCAACATGCCCTTTCTGCTGGCGGGCGCCTTCGGGCTATGGGCCTTGCCGAAGCTGCAGCCCCAGCTGGCGCCGGCCTCTTACCTGGTGTTCTGCCTCGGGGCGTTGCTGGTCGGCGGCGGCTCCGCCTACTACCACTACGCGCCGACCAACGACACGCTGACCTGGGACCGCTTACCCCTGACCATTGCCTTCATGGCGCTGTTCTCCCTCGTGATCGAGGACCGGGTATCCACGCGCCTCGGCCGGCGTCTCCTGTGGCCGCTGGTCTTTGCCGGCGTCGGTTCCGTCCTGTACTGGGACTGGACTGAACTGCAGGGCCGGGGCGATCTGCGGGCCTATGGCCTGGTGCAGTTCCTGCCGATGGTGCTGATCCCCCTGCTGCTGATCACGGGGAAGGGCGGTGGGCTTCGGGCTTCCTGGCTGTGGGCGACACTGGGCGCCTACGTGCTGGCCAAGCTGGCGGAATATTTTGACGCTGGCATTTATGCAGCGAACGGATTTATCAGCGGCCACAGTCTCAAGCACGTACTGGGCGCGATCGCCGTGTTCTTGGCGATGCGGGCGATGCACCAGTCATCGCCAGCGGCGAACCGTTACTGAAGATCCCGCGCCTTCAGGGCCAGTCGCGCCGCGTGCAGCAGCGGCTCCGTATAGCCATTGGGCTGGGTCAACCCGTCAAAGACCAGCGCACAGGCTGCCTTGAAGGCCAGGCTGGCCTCCGGATTCGGCGCCATCGGCCGGTACAGCGGATCGTCGGCGTTCTGGCGATCGACCACCGCCGCCATGCGCTGCATGACCTCCAGCACCTGTTGCTCTGTGACGATCCCGTGCCGCAGCCAGTTCGCCACATGCTGGCTGGAGATGCGCAAGGTCGCCCGGTCTTCCATCAGCCCCACGTTGTGAATGTCGGGTACCTTGGAGCAGCCCACGCCCTGGTCCACCCAACGGACCACGTAGCCGAGAATCCCCTGGCAGTTGTTCTCCAGTTCGGCGCGCAGTTCGTCGGCGCTCCAGTGCGTGTTCGCCGCCAGCGGAATCGTGAGCATGTCATCCAGCGACGCCCGGGGCCGCGAGCGCAACGCGGCCTGCCGTGCGGCGACGTTCACCTTGTGATAGTGAATGGCATGGAGCACAGCGCCCGTGGGCGAGGGTACCCAGGCGCAGGTGGCGCCGGCCTCGGGGTGGCCGATCTTGGTGCGCAGCATCTCTGCCATCAGGTCCGGCTTGGCCCACATGCCCTTGCCGATCTGGGCGTGGCCCGGCAGTCCGCAGAGCAAGCCGACCTCCACGTTGTTGTTCTCGTAGGCGCTGATCCAGGCACTGGCTTTCATGTCTTCCTTGCGCACCATGGCGCCGGCTTCCATGGACGTGTGCATCTCGTCGCCGGTGCGGTCAAGGAAGCCGGTGTTGATGAAGATCACCCGCTCCCGGGCAGCGCGGATGCATTCCAGCAGGTTGACGGAGGTGCGGCGCTCCTCATCCATGATGCCGATCTTGAGAGTGTTCCGGGGCAGCCCGATGGCATCTTCCACCCGGGCAAACAGCTCCACGGCGAAGGCGACCTCGTCCGGGCCGTGCATCTTGGGTTTGACGATATAGACCGAACCTAAACGGGAATTGCGCAGAGCACCGCGGCCCAGAATGTCATGCTTGGCAATAAGCGCCGTGATCGCGGCGTCCATGAGTCCTTCAAGGACATCCTCGCCGTTGAACCGGATGGCAGGGTTGGTCATCAGATGACCCACGTTCCGGATCAGCAGCAGCGAGCGGCCCGGCAGGCGCATCTCGCCACCCTGGGTTGCGCCTTGGGTTGCGCCCTGGGTTGAGACGTGGGTTGAGCCCTGGGTTGTGCTCCGGGCCGCTGTATACACCCGGTCCGGGTCCAGGCGGCGCGTGATGGTCTTGCCACCCTTGGGCAGTTCGCAGTGCAGGGTGCCCAGCATGAGCCCGAGCCAGTTCCGGTAGAGCTCGACCTTGTCGGCGCCATCGACAGCGGCGACGGAATCTTCGCAGTCCTGGATCGTGGTCAGCGCGGCCTCCAGGCACAGGTCCTTGACGTGGGCCGGGTCATCCCGGCCGATGGCGTGGCTCGCGTCGATCTGGATTTCCACGTGCAAGCCGTGGTGGCGGAGCAGGAGAAGCTCCGGACTGTCCGGGCTGCCGGTGTAACCGACAAAGAGCGTGGGGTCTTTAAGGGTGCTGCTGCGGTTGCCGGCCAGTGTGATGACCAGGTTACCGTGACTCACGGCATAGCGGGTGGCGTCCCGGTGCGAGCCGGTCGTGAGCGGGAACGTGGCATCGAGAAAGTCCCGCCCGTAGGCGATGACCCGGGCCCCGCGCACCGGGTTGTATGCCTTGCCCCGTTCAGTTCCACCCTCGTCGCCGATGGCGTCTGTGCCATAGAGCGCGTCATAGAGCGAGCCCCAGCGCGCGTTGGCCGCATTGAGCGCATAGCGGGCGTTCTTGAGGGGCACCACGAGTTGCGGGCCGGCCAGCGTGGCGATTTCCTCGTCCACATTCGCGGTGGTCACACTGAACGCCGGGCCTTCCGGCAGCAGGTAGCCGATGGACTCAAGAAACTGCCGGTACCGGGCTGCCGGCGCCTGGGGATTGGCCCGGTGCCACTCGTCGATGCTCGCCTGCAACTCGTCCCGCCGGGTCAGCAGGGCCCGGTTCCGGGGGGTCAGGTCGGTCACGATGCCCGCGAAGGCGGACCAGAAGGCATCGGCCGTTACGCCGCTTCCCGGGAGGGCCTCCGTGCCGATGAAGTTATAGAGCTCCGGCGCGATGGAGAGCCCGCTGTGCTCAACCCGGTCAATCGCTGGCCGGCTGGTCCTCACGGTGCCGGAGCCTGCTGCTGGAGTCGCTCCCGGCAACGGGCCAGGATTTCCCGTTTCTCCGCTTCACTGGCGGTACCCCAGGCAGACAGTTCGGCACGGTTCCGGTAGCAGCCGAAACACAGCCCGTCGTAGCCGATACAGCAGATACCCACGCAGGGGCTGGGGACGGGTGCCGGGGGGTCGTAGCTAGAGTCAGTCATCGATTACTCGTAAGCGGCAAAAGCTTCGAGAGCCGCTGGAGGCAGCTCTTCGCCGTACATACGAACGGCGAAAGCCAGCCGCCGTTCCCGCCGGGACAGATGGGCTGGCAGGGAGGACTCAACGATCGCCCGGGCGCCGTCATACATCGCGGAGGCGATCTGCCAGCGCTCTGCCGGGGCCATGGCGCGGTGGCGTGCCGCGACCAGGGCTTCAACTTCCGCCGATGTGTCCTTCAAGATGAGGCCTTTGCCAGCAACGCGACAACCCCTAGTTTAGCTGCCCATTCCTGCAAATACTCGGCGTCAGCCGTGCTGTCGAGCAGTGCCCGGACATCCCTCAGTTGCAGTTCAGAGCCTGAGTCCTGGGCCCATAGCAGCTTGGACAGAATCAGGTCCTCGCGGCTTACAATCCAGGTCTGGACGCCTGCCAGATCTACGGGCTGGCGACGAGAGCGAACGACCCCGTCAACATGAAGGGCAGTCCCTGGCCGGTTAGCCGATCGCTAACCACCCGAAGTATTTCCAGCTCAGTAGACACGGCAGTAGTCTATCCACGGCAAACGGTGAACTCATGCAAACCTGGCTCATTTACGGCGCCAACGGCTACACCGGCCAGCTCATGGCCGCCGAAGCCGTGCGCCGGGGGCTGCAACCTATGCTGGCCGGGCGCAATGCGGCGGCGCTGCGGGCCCTTGGTGCGGAGCATGGCTTGCCCGTCCGGGTCTTTGGTCTCGATGAGCCGGGGGAGATCGCGGCGGGACTGCAGGACGTTGCCCTCGTCCTCCATTGCGCCGGCCCGTTCTCAGCCACCTGTGCGCCGATGCTGGAGGGCTGCCTCGCGGCGGGCGCCCATTACCTGGACATTACTGGCGAGCTCGAGGTCTTCGCCCACTGCCACGCCCAGGACGCGCGGGCGCGGGCGCGGGGCATCGTTGTTCTGCCCGGCGCCGGCTTCGACGTGGTGCCCACGGATTGTGTGGCCGCCCTGCTGAAGCGCGAACTGCCGGATGCGACGGAGCTGATCCTGGCCTTCGAGGCCGGTGGTGGCGCGAGTCCCGGCACGACGAAAACCGGTGTCGAGGGGCTGGCGAAGGGTGGCAGGGTGCGGCGCGACGGGCTGCTGGTCGCTGTGCCGCTGGCCTACAAAACGCGCACCTTCAGCCACGATGGCAAGCCCCGGACGGCCATGACGATCCCCTGGGGTGATCTCTACACCGCGTATGTTTCCACCGGCATTGCGAATATCGAGACCTATCTCGCCGCTTCGCCCGGAGCCATTGCCACGGCCCGCCGCGCCAACTGGTTTCGCCCGCTGCTGGGTTTGCCGCCCGTCGTTCGCTACCTGCAAAGGCGCATCGGGTCCCGGGTTCGGGGGCCGACGGCAGCGAAGCGCGCCAGCACCCGCTCGCGCATCTGGGGTGAGGTCCGGAATGCGAGGGGGGAGCAGCGGTGCGCCGAGATCGACACGCCCAACGGCTACGACCTCACGGTGACCGGGGCTCTGGGCATCGTCCAGCACCTGCTGGCGGCCGCAGTCCCGGGCGGCTACCGCACCCCATCCCTGCTGATGGGGGCCGATTACGTACTCTCCCTGCCGGGCGTGCGAGCCGTAAGAGCGCCGTAGGAGCGCCGTAGCCGTAGGAGCGCCTTCAGGCGCGATCAGCAGCGCGATCAGCACTTATCGCGCCTGAAGGCGCTCCTACGGGGGCGGCTCGTCTCTTCGCTGGGCAACCTGCCCCGGGTC
>JBBQJK010000022.1:0-11996 GCA_038325835.1 Gammaproteobacteria bacterium | reverse complement strand
CGGAAATGGGGACATGCCTCTTTTCCCAGTTGTCGCAAACGTTGGCCAGAACTCCCCGGGAAATGAGGCATGTCCCCATTTCCGCCTACAGGACCTCTTTCGGTGCGGTCTTGGCGTAATAACCCCAGGACGACCCCACCGGATGCTGGGCCCAATCCTTCGGGGCCGTCAGCATGTCGGGCCTGTCCCGCTCCAGGCGCGTCCGGACGGGCCGCGGGATGTTGTCCAGCCCGCCGGTAATCTTGTAGCTGTGGGAATTGGCGAACATCCGCCCCTCGATGCCGCTCCGGCCCATCCGCATCCAGGGCAGCCAGGGGCACTGGCGGAAGAAGCCGGCGGTCATGGTGGCCCAGGGGCGGCCCCGGTCTTCCAGTTCGTCGGCCGGCACGAAGAACACGAAATGCTCGGACGGATTGATGACCGGGCCGGTGGACGCCTCCGGCCAGCCCTCGGGGGTCACCGGGTTGGCCACTTCCAGCATCCAGTCCCAGCTCAACATGTACTGGTTGCCGAGGCGCCGCCAGGGCAGCACGAAGGGCACCGTCTCGCCGGACTCTCCCCTGTCCCCCCGGTAGCTGGTCGCGTCTTCCTTGCGGGAGGCTGCATTGCCGATAGCAATCTCCCAGCGGTAGGCGTCGGTCACCATGCGCTCGGCGGGGTAGCGGGCGGGAATCGTCGTGGTGACCTGCTCGTTGATATAGGGATAGACCTTGACGGTCTTGCCGGTGAAGGGGTTCTGCCAGGTATCGAGCAGTCCGCCGGTTTTGAGGTCGGTGTAAAAGGTCGCGTCCTTGCCCCGGTATTCCGCATCGCCGTTCGGCAGGATGCGAAACTGCAGGCTGCCGAACCCCACATAGCCAAACAGCGGTATGGCCCGGCGACTGCCCACCACGGCGAAAAACACGCCCTCATGGCCGCCAAACACGGCTTCGTCCCCAAGCGTGCCCCAGGTCTTGGCGAAGGCGTAGATGTTGTCCTGGGCAGTGCGGAGATCCAGGGGCCGGGACCCGGCCCGGGCTGTGCCGCCCACCAGGCTGGCAGCGGCACCGAGCCCGGCGGCTACGCCCATGCCGAGTACGCCCCGGCGGGAAAAGCCCGCCACCGTAGCCTGCATCGCGTCCAGGTACATTGCCCAGCCCCGAGTGAGAAGATGGGGAGAGCCTACTGGAGATTCCTCAATGAGTGCCGCAGAAACGCTGACCCTGTCCAATCGCTTCCGCGCCTTCGACGGCTGGCAGCACTTCTATCGCCATCCCGCGAGAGCGACGAACTGCGAGATGCGCTTTGGGCTTTATCTACCGCCCCAAGCGGAACACGAGCGAGTTCCCCTGGTGATGTATCTGGCGGGACTCACCTGCAACGAGGAGACGTTCCCGATCAAGGCTGGCGCCCAGCGGGTGGCGGCCGAACTCGGCCTGGCCCTGCTGTCGCCGGACACGAGTCCGCGGGGCGTAAAGGTGCCGGGGGACGATGCGGCGATCGACTTCGGGCAGAGCGCCGGCTTTTACCTGGACGCCACCCTGGAGCCCTGGTCGGCCCATTACCGGATGTATAGCTATGTCGCACAGGAACTGCCTGAACTGGTGTTAAGCCAGTTTCCACTGGACGCGGAGCGTGTCGGCTTGCTCGGCCATTCGATGGGCGGCCACGGCGCCCTCACCATCGGCCTCCGGAACCCGGAGCGCTTCCGCAGCCTGTCGGCGCTGGCGCCCATCGTTGCGCCGACCCAGTGCCCCTGGGGGCAAAAGGCCCTGGCGGGCTACCTGGGTCCGGACCGGGACCGATGGCGGCAATATGACGCCACGGAACTCATGCACGACCTCAACTCCGCAGCGGGTCGCCCCCCGCTGCTCATCGATCAGGGGCTGGACGACGAGTTCCTCGGCAAGCAGCTGAAGCCTGAGCTGTTTGAAGCGGCCGCCCGGAGCGCCGGCTATCCGCTGACACTCCGGCGCCACGCCGGTTACGGGCACGGCTACTACTTCGTGAGCAGCATGATCGAAGATCACCTGCGTCATCACGCGGACTGCCTCGACGCGTAGGAGCCGGTAGGAGCGCCCGTAGGAGCGCCCGTAGGAGCGCCTTTAGGCGCGATTCAAAAAGAGATCGCGCCTAAAGGCGCTCCTACGCGCTCCTACAAGCTCCTAACTCTGTTTCGGTGCGATAGATACGCAGCCCACGGGCTTCGTAGTTGGCAAGCGCAGCGGGATGATCGAGAGTACAGGTGTGCACCCACACGCGCTCCGGACACTGGCGCCAGGCTTCTTCCAGCGCACGGGTCAGTAAAGCGCCACCAAGGCCACGGCTGTAGTGGCCCGGCAGCAAACCCAGATACTCGATCTCGATCCCGCCCTGCCGGTCATCCCGCAGTTCGAAGTAGCCGACCGTCTCGGCACCCCAGAGCGCTCGAAAGGTCAGGAGCGTGGGGGTCAGGACGCGTTCACGCCACTGTTCGTCGGCCCAGGAACGCTTGTCTCGCCAGCCAAAGGCCTCGCCCACGTCGCAGTACATCTGCTGGTTGAAGCGCCAGTCCGGGGGATTGACCCACCGAACCTGGAACTGCTGTCCCTCCAGATATCGGGGCCTGAGCTGGTCCGGCGCGAACATGGCCAGGTAGGTCGTGGTGACGATCATTCAGCGGCCGCGCAGCCCCAGCCATCGGACTGGCCACCGAAGTCCCGGCCAAGCCGCCCGACCTGCTTCTCCAGCATGACCAGCTCCGCATATACCGGCGCCATGTGAGCGGTAAGGCAGGCCTGCCACTTGTCGGTTTTCTCGTAGCGGGAGATGTCCACACGGAACTCCGGTCCCAGACTGGCCTGAGTGGCAAAGGCGTGAGCCTGTTCCTTCAGGTCGAAAATGAGGAAGAAGTCGATGTCCCGGGCGGCAGACAGGTCATCGCCCTGTTCCCGCATGAGGCGCAGCAGTTCGCCGGTTTCGTCGTTGGGAAAGTCCTGATTCATGAGCCGGGTCTCGTGGTGAAGCCCCGGCACACGGCCGCGAGCTTGTGCCGGTCCGGGTCCCGGACATAGGCGGCGTAGAAATCGGGCTGGCGCTGGAGCCGGAGGCCCGGCGCGCCTTCCGAGCTGCCGCCATAGAGCAGCGCCGCTGCGTGAAAATCGTCGACCTGCTGCCAGTGCGCCGCGCGCAACGCAAGCATTGAGCCGTTGCCGGGGGTGGCGTCCATGATCGGAGCGTAGAAACGGATGGCACGGTCCATATCATTGGTGCCGAGGCAGACGTAGGCAAACATGGTCACGGATACTTCTTCAGGTGGGCTGGGCGTCCCGGTAGTCCATGGTCGCCGATTTCCGGTAACCCTCGCCAGTCAGGCGCACGCTGATCGCATTGGCGGAAGTGGGCTTTTCAGTCACGTTGCCCCGCCTTTGCCCAGGACGTCCGGGCTGTCCGTGTCAATTCCACCGCTGCTGAGGCTCTGCCGGGCGCGGGTCGCGAGCTGTTTGTAGTTGGCCTGGATCTGGTCGAGTTCCGCCTGTTCAAGCTCCTCCAGATCCAGCAGGGCGTTGTGCGCCCCGGTCGTAGCGCGCAGCAGTTCATCGAGCTTGACCTGCACCGCCTCGGCGTCGCGGTTCTGCGTACTCTGAATCAGAAAGACCATGAGAAACGTGATAATTGTGGTGCCGGTATTGATGACGAGCTGCCAAGTGTCGCTGTAGTGAAACAGTGGCCCCGTGGCACACCAGACCAGAATCACCGCGACGGCCAGCGCGAAGGCCCGCGGGCGGCCCATGAGCCGCGATGTGGAACGGCTAAATCGGGTGAACCAGGAGGACGACTTTAAGGGGCTCATATTTCTCTTCCCTCATTGGGTGTTAACAGGGATCTTGTCTCGTTCCCGCCGGTATTGCTTGTAACTCATGTTGGCGCCCTCCAGGCAGCGGGCGCGGGTCAGGCGGAGATCGGCCCGTTGAGCTCTGATCCGAGATCCACCTCGCCCTGCACGCTGTCACTGAACCGCAGCCAGATTCGGCAATCGGCAAGATAGCGGGCATTGGTGATGCGGGTGAGCATGGGGCTACTTGAGGGGAGGAATCCTGGGCAGCGCTTTGCGCTTCTGATAATTCCGTGCCGAGGGTCGTGCCGACAAGGTCGCGCCTGAAGGCGCTCCTACTCCACGGTGACCGACTTCGCCAGATTCCGCGGCTGATCCACGTCGGTGCCCCGCAGGATGGCCACGTGATAGGCCAGGAGCTGCATCGGAATCGTGTAGATGATCGGCGCCTGCAGGTAGGTGACGTGCTTCGGCATCTTGATGACCGTCACGCCGTCGCTGGACTCGAAGCCGGAGTCCGGGTCGGCAAAGACGAAGAGTTCGCCGCCCCGGGCGCGGACCTCCATGAGGTTGCTCTTCAGCTTTTCCAGCAGGTCGTTGTTCGGCGCCACCGTAATGATGGGCATGTCAGCATCCACCAGCGCCAGGGGACCGTGCTTCAACTCCCCCGCCGGGTACGCCTCGGCGTGGATGTAGGAGATTTCCTTCAGCTTCAGAGCGCCCTCCATCGCTATCGGGTGGAGGATGCCGCGGCCCAAGAACAGCGCGTGGTGCTTGTCCACGAAGCGCTCAGCCAGCTTCTGCATCACCGGATCAAGGACCAAAGTCTTCTCGATCAGGCCCGGAATCTCGATGAGACGGGTCACCAACCCGCGCTCCCGCTCCGCGTCGGCCGTGCGGTGCTTCGCCAGCGCGATCACCAGCATGGTGAGGGCCGCAATCTGGGTGGTGAAGGCCTTGGTAGAAGCCACGCCGATTTCCGGGCCGGCGCGGGTGAGCATCACGAGCTCGGATTCCCGGACCAGGGAGCTTTCCGGCACGTTGCAGACGGCAAGCGTGGACAGGTAGCCGGCCGACCTGGCCAACCGGAGGGCCGCGAGCGTGTCGGCGGTTTCGCCGGACTGGGAGATGGTCACGAATAGCGTGTTCTTCGGCACCACGGGGTTGCGGTACCGGTACTCGCTGGCGATATCGATGTGGCAGGGCAGGCGGCAGACCTGCTCGATCAGGTAGCGGGCCACGGCGCCAGCGTGGAAGCTGGTGCCGCAGGCCACGACGTGCACGGCTTCGGTGCGCTTGAAGATCTCCGTGGCACTGGGCCCGAAGGCGGCCTCCAGCAGCTTGCCGTTGGCGACCCGTTCCTCAAGCGTCTGGGCCACGGCCCGGGGCTGCTCGTGGATCTCCTTCAGCATGTAGTGTGCGTACTGGCCCTTTTCGGCGGCATCGGCGGAGAGCTCGCTCTCCTTCACCGGCCGGTGGGCTGGCTTGCCATCCTTGTCGGCAACCCGCACGTGGCTGCGGTGAATCTCGGCCACATCACCCTCTTCGAGAAAGATGAAGCGGCGGGTAACCGGCAACAACGCGGAGACGTCGGAGGCCACAAAATTCTCGCCCTCCCCCAGGCCGACCACCACCGGGCAGCCGCACCGGGCGAGGATGAGCTGGCCGGGATTGGTCTCGCTCATCACCACCAGCGCGTAAGCGCCCTGGAGTTCGGCAACCGTAGCCTGAACCGCGTCGAAAAGATTCGGCGTTTTCTTGAGGTGATAGTGGATCCGGTGGGCAATGACCTCGGTGTCGGTGTCGGAGGTGAAAACGTAGCCCAGCGACTGCAGTTCGTCCCGCAGCTGCTCGTGATTCTCGATGATGCCGTTGTGGACGATCGCGAGACCGTCGTGGGAAATGTGGGGGTGGGCGTTCTTCTCGCTGGGCACCCCGTGGGTCGCCCAGCGGGTGTGGGCGATGCCGATGGTCGAGGCCAGTGGCTCCGCGTCCAAGGCCAGCTGGAGTTCCGCGACCTTGCCCTGGCGGCGCTGTCGCTTCAGGTGGCCATTGGTGAGCACCGCGAGACCCGCCGAGTCATAGCCGCGGTACTCGAGGCGTCGCAGTCCTTCCATGAGGATGGGGACGATATTTCGGTCAGCGATGGCTCCAACGATTCCGCACATGTTCTTAAAGTACTCTTATGGGGCGGTTCGGGGCGTGAATTTAGCCCAAACGGGGTTACCAAGCTGTAACGCAGGTCGCGGTTTGGGCGGTGGGAGCGGCTTCAGCCGTGATCGCGGCTGAAGCCGCTCCTACTTCTTGACCGGGCGCTTCCAGCCCGGGATGCTGAGCTGCTTACCCCGCTCGATGGTCAGCTGGCCGGCCGGTGCGCCCCGGGTGATGGTGGCGCCGGCCCCTATCGTGGCCCCGGCACCTATTTCCACGGGAGCGACCAGCTCCACCCCGGAGCCGATGAAAGCGCCGTCACCAATGACCGTGCGGTGCTTGTTGGCGCCGTCGTAGTTGCAGGTAATCGTGCCCGCGCCCACGTTCACGTTCTCACCGATGGTGGCGTCGCCGATGTAGCTCAGGTGATTCACCTTGCTGCCGCGGCCGATCACGCTCTTCTTCACCTCGACGAAGTTGCCGAGCTTGGCGCCCTCGGCCAGTTCCACGCCGGGGCGCATCCGGGCGTAGGGACCGATCTCGCAGCGGGGCCCGATGAGTCCATCCTCCAGCAGGCAGTGGGGATGGACCACCGTCCCGGCACCAATCAGCGTGTTCCGGATCAGCGTAAAGGCACCGATCCGCGCACCGTCGCCGATGTGCACGACACCTTCGAAGATTACGTCGGGCTCGATCACCACATCCCGGCCGCAGACCAGTTCACCCCGTATGTCGATGCGCTCCGGGTCGGTCAGCGTGACTCCGGCAGCCAGCAGCCTGTTGCTGAGGCGGCGACGCAGGATCTTCTCGGCAGCGGCCAGCTGGGCCTTGTCGTTGATGCCGAGCACCTCATCCTCCGACTCCGCGGCGACGGCTGCGACGGGCACCTTGTCTTTCACCGCCAAGGCGATCACGTCGGTGAGGTAGTACTCCTTCTGGGCGTTGTTCGGCTTCAGCCGGCCGATCCACTTTGCCAGCTGGCGGGCGGGGCAGGCCAACAGGCCCGTATTGATCTCGCGGATCTGCCGCTGCTGGGGCGTCGCGTCCTTCTCCTCGACGATGGCGGTGATGACGCCGCGCTCACCCCGAAGGATGCGGCCATAGCCGGTCGGGTCGGCCATCTCGGTGGTCAGTACCGCGACCTGTCCCCTGGCAGCTCTCGCCACCAGCTTCTTCAGCGTCGCTGGCTGCACCAGCGGCACATCGCCGTAGACGATCAGCGCCACGTCGCCGGCGGGAATCTTCGCCATAGCCTGCTGGACGGCATGGCCCGTGCCCTTCTGCACGGCCTGGTGGAACCAGCCAATGGGCTGACTCAGGAATGCGGCCTGCACCTGCCCGCCGCCGTGGCCGTGGACGACCCGGATTTCCCGGGGCTTCAGGGCTGTGGCAGAGGCCAGGACGTGGTGGAGCAAGGGCCGGCCCGCGAGGGGCTGCAGGACCTTCGGCAGGTCCGAATGCATGCGCTTGCCCTGGCCGGCGGCGAGGATGATGACGGTGGTTGCCATAGCCGTATTCTAGCGGTTCGATGCCGTGTTTCTTGACCAAATGGTCAGATTCCCGGCTGGCAGGCCGGACAGCGTCGTGATAGGGTTACATGTAACTTTTGAGGGACAGCGGATGCCGCACAAATCGACCTCGTCGCGGGAAAAGGTGCAGAAGCACCGGGAGCGCCTGCGGGCCCAGGGCATGCGGCTGATCCAGATCTGGGTCCCGGATGTGCGCAACCGTTCATTCATGCTGGCCGCACGGAAGCAGTCCCGCCTGGTGGCAGCGAGTCCATTCGAAGCCGAGGATCAGGCGTTTATTGACGCCATTTCCATGGACCTCGCGGATTGAAGCGGGGTGAGATCTGGACTGTGGCTGGCGGGTCCGGCTACGCCGGCAAGCCACGCCCCGCCGTCATCGTGCAGGACGATCGCTTCGGACTGACGAATTCAGTAACGCTGTGCGCCCTCACCAGCGATCCCCTGGAATCGCCCCTGTTGCGACTGCCGGTGAAACCGTCCGCCCATAATGGGCTACGGCTGGAGTGCAGCTTGATGCTCGACAAGCTGACGACCGTGCCGCGCACACGCATCGGACGGAAAATCGGGGCTCTCGACGACCCCGACCTGATGCGGGTGAACCGCGGGCTGCTGGTGTTCCTGGGACTCGCGGGTTAGCGGCAGTGGTCAGTGGCAAGGCGCTCGACGGGTCGCGGCTGAAGCCGCTCCTGCGGGGTAGAAATCAGCTGCCGCGTTTGCCCTTGAGCTTCTGCGCGGCCCGGTAGCGGGCGGAGGCTTCCACCAGCTGCAGCTGGGCGTGGGCCAGGTCTTCCTTGGTGCCCGCGCCCTTGAGGGCTTCCTCGGCCCGCTTGCGGGCCTCGTCAGCGGCGGACTCGTCCAGCTGCTCGGCGCGGAGCGCCGTGTCGGCCAGCACGGTGATCTTCTTCGGCTGCACCTCGAGAATGCCGCCGGTGACGTAGAAGAACAGCTCCTCCTGGCCCTCCCGCTGCACCCGGAGGTCGCCGGCGCGCAGGATCGTCAGCATTGGGGCGTGGCGGGGCGCGATGCCCACTTCACCCATGCGGGCAGGGGCGATCACCAGGTTGGCCTCACCTGACCAGATGGCGCCCTCGGCGCTGACGATATCGACTGTAATGGTTGCCATGTCGTTCCCTGTAGGAGCGGCTTTAGCCGCGATCCAGACCTGTCGCGCCTCAAGGCGCTCCTACGGTTGTTACTGCAGCGTCTTGGCCTTGGCGACGGCTTCATCAATGGTGCCGACCATGTAGAAGGCCTGCTCCGGCAGGTTGTCGTACTCACCGGCCACGATGCCCTTGAAGGCCCGGATGGTGTCCTTCAGGGACACGTACTTGCCGTCCTGGCCCGTGAACTGGGAAGCCACGAAGAAGGGCTGGGACAGGAAGCGCTGGATCTTGCGGGCCCGGGTGACGGTCTGCTTGTCCTCTTCGGACAGCTCGTCCATGCCGAGAATCGCGATGATGTCCTGCAGCTCCTTGTAGCGCTGGAGCACGGCCTGCACCGAGCGGGCCACGTCGTAGTGGTCCTGGCCGATGACGTTCGGGTCCAGCAGGCGGCTGTTGGAGTCGAGCGGGTCCACGGCGGGGTAGATGCCGAGCTCGGCAATGTTCCGGGAGAGCACGAGGGTGGCGTCCAGGTGGGCGAAGGTGGTGGCGGGCGACGGGTCGGTAAGGTCGTCGGCCGGCACGTAAATGGCCTGGAAGGACGTGATCGAGCCCGTGCGGGTCGACGTGATGCGCTCCTGCAGGACGCCCATTTCCTCGGCGAGGGTCGGCTGGTAACCCACCGCGGAGGGCATGCGGCCCAGCAGTGCGGACACCTCGGTGCCGGCGAGGGTATAGCGGTAGATGTTGTCGATGAACATCAGCACGTCGCGGCCTTCGTCGCGGAAGAACTCGGCCATGGTCAGTCCCGTGAGCGCCACGCGCAGGCGGTTGCCGGGCGGCTCGTTCATCTGGCCGTACACGAGCGCCACCTTGTCGATGACGCCGCCGTCCTTCATCTCGTGGTAGAAGTCGTTGCCTTCGCGGGTGCGCTCGCCGACGCCGGCAAACACGGAGTACCCGGAGTGCTCGACGGCGATGTTGCGGATCAGCTCCATCAGCGTCACGGTCTTGCCCACGCCGGCGCCGCCGAACAGGCCGATCTAGCCGCCCTTGGAAATCGGCATGATCAGGTCGATGACCTTGATGCCCGTCTCCAGCAGCTCGATGGATTTGGCCTGGTCCTCGTAGCTCGGGGCGGCGCGGTGGATGGGCCAGCTCTCGGTGTTGCCGATGGGGCCGGCCTCGTCAATCGGGCGGCCCAGCACGTCCATGATGCGGCCCAGCGTCTTCAGGCCGACGGGTACCGTGATGGGCTTGCCGGTGTTGGTGGCCGTGAGGCCCCGCTTCAGGCCTTCGCTGGCGCCCATGGCGATGGTGCGGACCACGCCGTCACCCAGCTGCTGCTGCACCTCGAGGGTGAGATCGGCGCTGTCGATGTGGAGCGCGTCGTAGATCTTGGGAATGGAGTCCCGCGGGAACTCCACGTCCACCACGGCGCCGATGACCTGTACTACCTTACCGTTGCTCATAGTCTTTCCTTTTGGTCGCGGCTGAAGCCGCTCCTACTTACACATTCACCGTAGGAGCGGCTTTAGCCGCGACCTTCCGGGTTCTTCAAATGACGTGTCGCGCCTGAAGGCGCTCCTACAGTTCGTTACCCGCTGACCGCAGCGGCGCCGCCGACGATCTCGGAGATTTCCTGCGTGATACTGGCCTGCCGCGCCTTGTTGTATTCCAGCTGAAGCTTCTCGATCAGTTTGCCGGCGTTGTCGGTGGCGGCCTTCATGGCCACCATCTTCGAGGCCATCTCGCAGGCCACGTTTTCGACGATGCCCCGGTACACCTGGGTCTCGATGTAGCGCGTGAGCACGTCATCGAGCAGCTCCGAGGCGCCCGGCTCGTAGATGTAGTCCCAGGACTGCTGCAGCTCGCTGGCATCCACCGCCTCGACAGGCAGCAGCTGCTGGATGTCCACCTTCTGGCTCATCGTGTTGATGAAGTCGTTGTAGACGAGGTACAGGCGGTCGATCTTGCCTTCCCGGTAGGCGTCGAGCATGACGGTGATGGAGCCGATCAGGCTGGCGATCTGTGGGTTCTCGCCGAGGTTGGTGGTGGCGGCGACCACGTTGACCTTGAAGCGGCGGAAGAACTGCACGGCCTTGGCGCCGATCAGGCAGAGGTCCACGTCGACGCCCTGCTCCTGGTGCTTGCGCATCTCGGCAATCAGCCTGCGGAACTCGTTCACGTTGAGGCCGCCACAGAGGCCCTTGTCGGTGGACATCACGATGTAGCCGACGCGCTTGATGGGTCGGTCCTGCAGGAAGGGATGCCGGTACTCCGGGTTGGCCTGGAACAGGTTGCCGATGACCTGGCGGATCTTGTCGGCGTAGGGCCGGGCCGCGTTCATCCGCACCTGGGTCCGGCGCAGCTTGGAGGCTGCCACCTTCTCCATGGCCTTGGTGATCTTCTGCGTGCTCTTCACGCTCTTGATCTTGGTCCGGATTTCTTTTGCGCCAGCCATTCTGCTTCCTGTTTCGGTTCGTAGGAGCGGCTTTAGCCGCGACCAACATCCATGCGCCTGAAGGCGCTCCTACAACCGCGACCTAATAAGTCCCGTTGGTCTTGAAGTCTTCGCAGATCTGCTTGAGCTGGCCGGAGACCTCGTCGTTCAGGTCGCCTTTCTCGCTGATCTTGTCGATGATCGCGCCGAACTTGGACTTGGCGTGGGCGTGCAGGGCGGTCTCGTAGGCCACCACCGACTTGGCGGGCACGGCGTCGATGTAGCCCTCGTTCACGGCATACAGCGACAGGGCCATCAGGCCGACGGACAGTGGCGAGTACTGCTTCTGCTTCATGAGTTCGGTCACGCGCTGGCCGCGGTCGAGGGACCGGCGGGTGACCTCGTCCAGGTCGGAGGCGAACTGGGCGAAGGCCGCGAGCTCGCGGTACTGGGCGAGGGCGAGACGGACGCCGCCGCCGAGCTTCTTGATGATCTTCGTCTGGGCGGAACCACCCACGCGGGACACCGAAAGACCAGCATTGATCGCGGGCCGGATGCCGGCGTTGAAGAGGTCCGTTTCCAGGTAGATCTGGCCGTCGGTGATCGAGATCACGTTGGTGGGCACGAAGGCGGACACGTCGCCAGCCTGGGTCTCGATGATCGGCAGCGCAGTGAGCGAGCCGGTCTTGCCCTTCACCTTGCCGCCCGTGATCTTCTCGACGTAGTCGGCGTTCACGCGGGCCGCGCGCTCGAGCAGGCGGGAGTGCAGGTAGAAGACGTCGCCAGGATAGGCTTCGCGGCCCGGCGGGCGGCGGAGCAGCAGCGAGATCTGCCGATAGGCCCAGGCCTGCTTGGTGAGATCGTCGTAGATGATCAGGGCGTCTTCGCCCTTGTCCCGGAAGTACTCGCCCATGGAGCAGCCGGCGTAGGGGGCCAGGTACCACATGGCGGGCGAGTCGGCGGCCGAGGCGGCCACGACG